>CAMOVS010000166.1 GCA_946627575.1 uncultured Lachnospiraceae bacterium | reverse complement strand
ACAGATTTGCTGCTTACACACTGTTCTGGGGAAAGGGGAGCTGCCGTTTATACGGCAGCTCCCTTTCTGGTTCATAGCCTGCTGGTAACTGTTTATTATTTGAAGAAGGTATCCAGGATCCCCCGGCCCAGCTGGGCGCCCAGGTTCCCGCCGATCTTCTTGCCCAGGCTTCCGAATTTGGCGCCCAGGCCTTTGCCGACTTCCCTTCCTACTGTGCCGGTAACCGCCTTGCCGACCTTCTTGGCTTCTGTCTTTTTCTTCCTTTCTTCCCGGGCTTTCTCCTGCTCTTCCTTTTTCTTAGCGGCCGCCTCTTCCCGGGCTGCCTTGGCTTCGGCCTGTTTCTTCTCCCTTTCTTCCTGGCGGGCCTTGGCGGCTTCTTCCTTCTGTCTCTCCTTCTCCTCCCGCTCTCTGGCCTTCTCTTCTTCTGCCTCCCGGGCCTTGCGCTCTGCTTCCTCTGCATCCAATGCATCCTGCTTGATCAGGATCTCATAAGCAGACTCCGGATCCTCCGCATTCGCGTAGCGGGTGTAGAGCAGGCTGGATTGGATGGTCTGGGTCCTCTCTGCATCCGTGATGGAACCCATCCGGCTCTGAGGCGGCAGGATAAAGGCTTTCTGGGCTATGCCCGGTGTACCGTCCGGCTCCAGGAAGGAGACGACGGCCTCGCCGGTTCCCAGGGAGGATATAACATCCAGCGTATTAAATGCCGGGTTGACCCGGAAGGAGTCTGCCGCAGCTTTGATTTTCTTTTGTTCGGCCGGCGTGTAAGCCCTTAGGGCATGCTGGATTTTATTGCCCAGCTGGGCCAGTACGCCTTCCGGTACATCTCTGGGATTCTGGGTACAGAAATAGATCCCCACTCCCTTGGACCGGATCAGCTTGACGACCTGTTCAATCTTATCCAGAAGTTCTTTGGGCGTATCATCAAAGAGCAGGTGGGCTTCGTCAAAGAAGAAGACCATCCTGGGCTTATCCAGGTCTCCGACCTCAGGCAGGGTCTCGAAAAGCTCTGACAGGAACCATAGGAGGAAGGTAGAGTAGAGCTTAGGATTATTGATCAGGGATTCACTGTCAAGGATGGTAATCATGCCTCTTCCGTTCACATCCGTTACCAGCCAGTCCAGGATATTCAATGAAGGCAGGCCGAAGAAGACATCTCCTCCTGCCAGTTCCAGGGCTACCAGGGCCCTCATGATGGCACCAATCGATGCGCTGTTGATCCTTCCGTACTCCATAGCCAGCTCATTGCTGTGATTCTGGGCATAATTCAGAACGGCCTTGAGGTCCTTGGTGTCTGCCAGCAGCCAGTCGTGATCATCGGCAATCTTAAAAATAATGGTCATGATGTCGCTTTGCAGATCATTTAAACCCAGCACTCTGGATAAAAGCAGGGGACCGAACTCGGAAATCGTCGTCCGAAGCTGAATACCCTTTTGCCCGTATATATCCCAGAAGCTGGAAGGATAGGCCTTATAGGAGAAGGAATCCCCAATCCCAAACCTGCTGATTCTCTTCTGCATGTCTTCCGTATCATTACCCGGGCTGATCATGCCGGCCAGATCTCCCTTCACATCAGCCAGAAATACAGGAACACCGATATCACTGAAAGACTCCGCCAGAACCTTTACCGTAACGGTTTTACCGGTTCCGGTTGCCCCCGCAATCAGACCATGCCGATTGGCCATCCTGGGCAGAATAGTCAGCGGCTGACCCTCTTCCGTATTGCCGATCCATACTTTTCCTTCTCTTATCATGGTCTCCTCCTTTATATAAACACTAAGCAAGATTCCGTTGCACTTACTTATTGAAAACATCTGGCCGCACGTCCTACGCACGGCCAGAAAAAGTCACATTATTCTGCTTCATTCATTAAGATAGGGATACTTCTCCCTTTCTTCATCTGTCGCTTCATGCATATTGTCGAAAAGGTTGCAATCCCATTTCTCCGACAAACGCTCTACCACAGACTCCGGGAGGCATTGAACCTCCGCTTCTCCATATATGTCATCCCAATATTCTTCGTCTGCAAAGTAATATGTCTCCATATGCCCCCCTTTCAAAATCATAGTATCATAGAATAGGACCTGATTCCATAGTCATTCATTGTACTAACGTCTGGTATATGGCAAAAAAAGACATGCAGCGGCCTGCAAAAAAACAACCGAAATCATTATTTAAGAACCGTTTTCAACTGTTTCACCGCTTTACTACTCTTTGAGCTTACCAGGTCGGAATAGTCGAAGAAGGCAAAACCTTTGGCACCTTTGGATCTACCATAATTCACCATCTTCTTTAAAATGTCTGTATCCGACCTCCATTCCTTTCTCTCTGCCGAGCTTGCCCCTACATTGTGTCCCGCCTTATAGACGGCAATGCCCAGGTAAAGCTTTACCTTGCCGGACCTGGCTTTGGACACCCACTGATTGACCATCCGGTCAAATTTGGCATATGGGTGCTTGAAACCCCAGTAGATCTGAGGACAGATGTAGTCCACGTATTGGGTGGAGTTGAGCCAGGTATTGATATCTACATAATACTGATAAGGGCTGGTCAGGTTCGCTATGTAACCCGCGGGGCTGATGCCGAAAGTGCAGCTGGGCCGGATGGACTTTACTGCGGAGTGAACCCGCTTGACCAGGTAATTTACCATGATTCTCCGGTAGGCTGCTATGGATTTCCCCTGCCTTTTGTATTTTGACTTTTTGTATTCCTTGGCATCAAAAGCTTTCCTTACATTGCTGCTGGAAAAAGAGGGGTAGAAATAATCATCCATGTGGATGCCGTCCACCTGGTAATTACGTACAATCTCACGCACACCATTCACAATCAGGTCCCGGACCTCTTTCTTGGAAGGATTAAAATATATACCACCATTGTATACAAGGACATTCCTCTTCTTTTTCTTTTTGCTGTGCCATTTTCTAGCAGGATTGTTTTTGCTCAGCCTGCTGAAGCTGGTATGATAAGCCACCCGGTAGGGATTGATCCAGGCTTCGATCTTAAGTCCGTTGCTGTGGGCCACGGATACCATTATACTTAAGGGGTCAAAACCGGGGCTCCTGCCCTGCCTTCCGGATATGTACTCGGACCAGGGGAAGTATTTGGACTTATACATGGCATCGGCGAAGGGACGAACCTGGACGATAATCCGGTTCATGCCCCGGCTCTTGCCGTTCCTGCATACCGTATTAAAATAAGACCGGAAGCTTGATGCAGAGGCACCTCCGTATTTCTTCCGATAAGCTGTATAGTCATAAAAAGAAAACCAGAAGGCCCTGTACTCGCTGCTGGCCGCCTCAACCTGAAGAGGACCGGTCTTTTCTTGCAAGTCGACATTGGAAAAACCAGCGGTCATATCGCCTATTATGAAGGCAATCAACAGCATACTTATGCAAATAATTCTTTTCCATCTTCCTTTGGAGTCCCATTGTTTCATTGGCCTAGAATCCTCCTATCAGTTCTTCATCATGGTTATCATAATAATTGGGTTCTATGCTGATATCTTATCACACAGGACCAGCAAAATCTACAAATATTTTAAATTATTTTAATATTATATTACATTTTTCTTACGACGCTATCTTCCCTATAGACCTTAGCCCGCAGTGTCCTCCTTATTTCATTACGCCCATTCATAATATGCGGCGATCTCATAGTCCTCCGGAACTCCGATCGAAGCGATATCCGCAGGGGCTCCCACGATCCAGTCAATCTCATCCTGCTGGGAAGCGATGGCGTCAAAGTTCAGCATGGTTGCACCAAGGTCAAGAAGGGTATCCAGGTCCGAGGTCATTTCCTCTCTTTTTACGCAGAGAATAATCAAACTGTCCTTTAATACGTAGCGATAGGGCTGGCGATTAAGAAAGCTGGGCGCCAGACTGGCCGCATAGAAGGCCTGGTCCAACAAGGGATCCATACCGCCGGCATTCCAATCCACAGGGTTGCCCCAGCGGTCCTGGTAGACCATCTCTTCCTGTGCAATCTTGGGGGCAACATGACCTTCCCTTTTACGGAAAAGAACACTGGAAGGATTGAGGATATCCAGTCTCTTCTTGGTCTTTTCCTTTTTTCCATACCCGCAGGCAATCACGGCCACAGCTTCCCTGGGTGAATCGATCAGGGCCGCCTTCTTCACGGCATTGCTGTCAGCCACGGTCAGCCAGCAATGGCTGATACCCATCTCAGTCAGTGTCAGGCAGAGATCTTCGGTGATATAACCCACATTCTCCACATAATTATCATCTTTTTCAGATAAGACAATCAGATAGGCCGGCGCCATAAAACTCTTCCCCCGGTAACCGGCTACTCCTTCCAGGCGCAGCCCGGGATCTCCGGTCCGGACGACAAGCTCCACGGGAGTATAGGG
>CAMOVS010000165.1 GCA_946627575.1 uncultured Lachnospiraceae bacterium | reverse complement strand
ATAAATGGCAGGGGTATGCCGGTGTTGGGGGCAATGTTGGTTGCCACGGCAATATTCACAAAGACCTGTGATCCTATATGGGCCATGACTCCTGCCACAAGCATAGACCCAAACAGGTCCGGAGCAGTCATAGCTATAATCAGGAAGCGCCACATCAGTACGGCAAAGAGAAGGATGACGCAGATGGCGCCAAATAGTCCCAGTTCCTCACACACTATGGAAAAGATCATGTCATTGTAGGCTTCCGGAAGGATCATTTTCTGCATGCTCTGCCCCAGCCCCTTGCCGAAGAGCCCTCCTGATCCGATAGCATAGAGGGCTGCCAGGGTCTGCTCCCCTTTCTCAGCCGTCTCCGGGTGCAGCCACACATCGATTCGTGACATACGATAGCCTTGCTGCTGGATCATAAACCAGACACCGCCGCTGCCCAAGATGCCAAGGACAATGAAGGGCCAGATTCTGGGATGGACCACAAAAACCATAATGGTAGTGATCAGCAGAAGGATAACCGCTGTGGACAGATTCTCCACCGCAACGATGACAATCAGGATCATAGCAAAGAAATAAGGCTTCCAAAGGGAGGTCCATTTTTGCATATCCTCGGCTTGATTGGTTAAAAACCAGGCCAGAAAGATGATCAGACAGATCTTGGCCAGCTCCGACGGCTGAAAGCTGATCGGTCCGATGACCAGCCAGCGCTGGGATCCGTGACTGGCAGCTCCAATCGCCATGGTCGCGGTCAGAAGAGCCAGTATAAACATATAGTCGCCGATGGCCAGAAACTTCAAAGACAGCCAGTGATAGTTGATCCTGGATACCAGGAACATGAGAATCACACCTATGATCGCAAAAAAGCCCTGCCGCTTGAGCCAGTGAGCTGTATCTCCGTAGAGCATGCTCCCCCGGTAAGAGCTTGTAGAAAAAAGAATGACAAGGCCAAAGCCCAGAAGGAAGAGAACCAGAAAAAGGGTTGCATAATCCATGAAATGAGGGCGTTCTTCTCTTCTTTTCCTGTCAGCCGCCGCAGCAGCGCTTCTTCTGGCACGATTTCTAGGCATAATGCTCACTCCTCTAATTTGGCAAGCTACTATCTAACTAAAGTTGTCGGATGCCCGATCTTGTAGCTCTCTTGCTTCGCATTCGTGACAAGATCCGGCTCCTCTAATTTGGCAAGCTACTATCTAACGAAAACTATTTACAATCTCTTTAAAAATCCGGCCTCTCTCTTCATAATTCCTGAACATGCCCCAGCTGGCACAGGCCGGAGACAGAAGCACGGCGTCTCCCGGCCGGGCGGCATCCTTTGCCATCTGCACGGCCTCCTCAAAGTTGTCTGCCCGCATGATGTCGCGAAAACCTTCTTTTCTGGCTGCAGCTTCGATGGCCTCTGCCGTCTGTCCGACCAGCACAAGAGCCCTGACCTTTCCGGAAAATGACCGGATCCAATCTTCGTAGGAAGCTTTCTTGTCATAGCCCCCGCCAATCAATACGGTAGGTTTCACCATGGCTTCTACGGCTTTGATGGCCGCATCGGGGTTGGTCCCCTTGGAATCATTATAATAATCAACGTCTCCCACAGTCCTTACGAATTCAATCCTGTGTTCCACGGCGGTAAAATTACGGACCGCTTCACGGATTCTGGGCACGGGAACTCCCATATAATACCCAATACCTATGGCCGCAAGGACATTTTCGTGATTGTGGGATCCCAGAAGTTTTATTTCATCCGTTGTGCATACCGGCATGCTTCTTCCTTCTTCTCTAATGGTGAAACAGCCGTTCAGAAGCACAATGCCCTCGTCCAGTTTTTCTTTTCTGCTGAAAAACACAGGGCGGGCTGTCGTCTTCTGTCCCATGGCTCTGGTGATCGGATCATCATAATTAAGAATCATCACCTGACTCCGGTCCTGTCTGGATGAGATGGAGAACTTGGCTTCGGCGTAGGCTTCCATGGTTTTGTGCCGGTCCAGATGGTCGGGCGTTACATTCAGAACCGCGCTGACCTGGGGGCAGAAGTCATGAACCGTCTCCAGCTGGAAGCTGCTGATCTCGGCGGCAATTACACTTTTTTCCTCTGTATCAGCGGCGACGCTGGTAAAAGGTATGCCGATATTGCCAACCACGTAAACCGAATCGTAATAGGCTTCCAGTATCTTTCCTACAAGGGCTGTCGTCGTGGTCTTCCCGTTGGTTCCGGTGATGGCGGCAATCCTGCCTTTGGCAAAATGCCAGGCCAGCTCGATTTCTCCCCAGACAGGTTTGCCCCGATCCATAAAAGCTCTGGCCAGAGGACTGTCCACTGGAATCCCGGGACTTAAAATCAGCATATCGTAAATGTCAGCCAGCTCGTCACGGAAGGGACCCAGCTCAAACTGCAAGCCGGTCGGACTCCCTGCCTGTCTGAGAACGGCTTCCTGGTCCAGATCTTCTCTGCTGTCATATATGGCGGCAGAAAGGCCCTGGCCGGCCAGAAGTCTGGCGGCACCTGTTCCGCTGATGCCGGCTCCGCCTATCAGGATTTTCTTATCTGTCAGATTCATATGTCATAACCTCCATCTTTCAAGGTCTCAAAGGGCTGTCATGCCGATCAGGCACAGGATGGCCGTCACAATACTGAAGATGGTCACGACCTTGGTTTCCGGCCAGCCTCCCAATTCAAAATGATGGTGAATGGGTGCCATGCGGAATACCCGGTTGCCGGTCCGCTTAAACCAGAAAACCTGGATAATAACCGAAACAACCTCTATGAAATAAATAAATGCTATCACCGGAATCAAAAACGGAATCTTCATCAGGAAGGCCGAGGAAGCCACAAAACCTCCCAGGGCCAGCGATCCCGTATCCCCCATAAATATTTTTGCGGGGTAGGTGTTGAAGCAGAGGAATCCAAGAAGGGCTCCCAGCATGGCTGAAGCCGCCGGATGGATTCCGGCTCCCAGAAATACAGAGCATGCAATCAGGAATATGCTGACTACCACCGTAACGCTTGAGGCCAGACCGTCCAGGCCATCGGTAAAGTTGGATCCGTTGACGGTGCCTACCAGCACAAAAATCACTATGGGAATATACAGCCAGCCCAGTTCCACGGCCTTGTCGGTAAAGGGAATCATGACGTCCGTTCCGCTGCCCGAGAAGAAATACATATAGGCAGCAAAGGCCCCGGATACCAGAAACTGGAGCAGCATCTTCTGCAGTGCCGTCAGACCCAGATTTCTCTTCATGACCACTTTAATGTAGTCATCGGCAAAGCCTACCAGGGCAAAGCCCAAGGTTGTGAGCAGGACCGGAAGGACTTTGGGATAGCGGGGAATGTAGAATAGGCATGCCACGGTCATACCCGCCAGGAAAAGAACGCCTCCCATAGTGGGGGTTCCCGATTTCTTCTGGTGGGACTTGGGCCCTTCCTCTCTTATATACTGGCCAAACTTGAGCCGGTGCATAAAGCGGATCAGGCCGGGGCCGATTAAAAGAGTCACGATAAAAGCTATTAATGCCGGAAGGGCTATGGTTCGATCCATAAGGATTCTCCTTTCAAAGGTCTTGGAAAGACCCGTCATCCAGTTTCTTGTAATCTGTTTGCGGTTGCTTGTATCTTTTATTTGCCTGCTTCTATATCAAGGACGTCCACGATTTCCTCCATGCATTCTCTTTCCAGATTCACGGCCAGGGAGGCGTCCGCCTGCCGCTTTACATGGGGCTCATCAATCGTCACATAGATCAGAACTTTCGGTTTCTTTACCGGTGTAAATCCGATAAAGGATACATAATAGTCTTCTTTATTTCTGGGTATTTTCTCGGCGGTACCGGTTTTCCCTCCGATCTTGTAGCCTTCGATCTGGGCCTTGGTTCCGGTTCCGGTCTCCACAGTTTCTCTCATGAAGGATCTCATGGTCTTGGAGGTCTCTTCGGAAATGGTTGTTCTGAGCAGAACCTTGTCAAAGCTCTCTACCACATCCCCATTCTCATTTTTAATCTGCTTTACGATCCTGGGCTGGTAATAATAGCCTCCGTTGATCAGGGAACAGAAACCGGACGCCATCTGCAGCATGGTGCAGTTAAAGTTCTGGCCGAATGAGTTGGTGGCGATGGTGGCCTTGCTGGAATAATTGTCAGCATTATATACCAGGCTGCTTGTCTCCGCCTCTCCAGGCAGATCCACCCCGGTCTTTCTGCCGAAGCCAAACCGGTTCTGATAGGCGTAGAAGGCATCCTTTCCTTCTTTGAAGGCTATCGTCATCATGGCAACGTTGCAGGACTTGGCCACAGAGTCTTTCAGCGAGATCGCTCCATGTACATGGGAGCAATGTATGGTTCTCCGGCCCACACCCAGGGCTCCGCCGCAATAATAATTCTCATCGCCCTTGAGAACCCCGCTCTCCAGTCCCGCAGCTACGGTAAGGG
>CAMOVS010000164.1 GCA_946627575.1 uncultured Lachnospiraceae bacterium | reverse complement strand
TATCAGTACACAGTCATCAATATTGATGCCGCCTTCTTTATCGGCGTAGACCTGCAGATGCCAGTCTCCCCCCTCCTTGACATATTCCACATCAACAAGCTCAAAGTGGTTCTCTTCGATAATGGGAGCAACCAGCTCTTCTGTTCTTGCTATGATATCTGCTTTCTTCATATTTACTTTTCATCTCCTGTTGTCGTTCCACGATTCCATCCGGTCCCGCATGCATGCGGCCGTGTCAGCCGCTGAGCACCGGATACCATGATAAGGCCCCGCACAGCAAGCATCTTATGCAATCTTATACATATGAAAAGAGTGGGCGCGGTGCCCACTCTTTACGATCAAAAGTATAACATTAGCATTATAGCAAGGTCTTATGTGAAATGCAAGTGTTTTTTTCGCCTGCTGTCAATATTTCTTCTAATCATCCTCTGTCGAAATCTCTTCGGTTTCTATGATGAACTTCACGCTGCTGCTTGCCTTTTCTGACTTATTGGTGAATATATCATAGGATCCATCTGCTTTTTTAACAGCTTTAAAACGGTTGACCACTTCCTGTAGGTCTTCTCCCGCCAGATCGGAGATCTTCTGGATGCCCTCTTCATCGAACTCGGACATGCCGTCGGCCAGTTTGTTGGAACCCTCGCTCAACTTGCCGATACCATCCTGAACCTCTCCGCCTGTAGAAACCAGAAGTCCCATACCCTTAGCCAGCTCCTGGGATCCCTGCATGGCAAGTCCGACACCGTCCGTGTAGCTGTCCAGACCCTTGTCCAGAGTAAGCGAGCCGCTGTAAAGCAGTCTGGAACCGGAAGTCAGGGTAGAGGCCCCATTGTTAAGGAGAGAGTTTTTAGCCTTCAGCTGACCGGAACCCCCGCTGATCAGCTTCATAGAGGAAGAAAGGTCTTTCAATCCTTCTGATAAACCTTCTGCACCATCGTTGAGGAGCTTGTCCTGACTGCTAAGCTTGTCGGATCCATTCTTCAGATTGTTAATGGCTGCAAGAAGATTAGGAAGCATTTTTTTCTTATCAAGTTCTTCGAGGGCCTTCAACTGGCCTGAAAGCTTGTCAGAAGCTTCACTCAGATTCTTTGCTTTATCAGACATATCCTTCAAACTGTCAGTCATGGTTCCCATCGAGGATGTCAGGTCACCTGCTGCGGACTTCATAGTGTCAGCAGAGCCCAGCAGCTTATTCACAGAGTCCTGAAGGTCTCCCACCGCATTATTAACATCACTGCCTGCGTCCACATCAACTTTACAATCATCCTTGCTGACCTTATCCACCTTGTCAACCTTGTCAACCGATCCGCCGTCACCGACGGAAGCTTTATCTGTATTGGCACCCTCCAGCTTGTTTATGGCAGATTCAATTTTATCCTTTGTTTTGTCATCCAGGTCAGACTTGTCGATATCCTTCAGAGTAGATATAGCAGAGGAGATATCATCTCCTGTCGAATCAAGCCTGCTGTTGGCTTTATCCAAAGCGTCTTTAGCATCCTTATAGTTGCTGTTAGCCACATCGATCCGGCTGTTAGCATCATCAATCTTTCCATTGGCTTTATCGATCTTTTCATTAGCCTTATCGGCAGCGGCCTGTGAGGCTTTATCAGAAGCTATGCTGTTAAGGCCTTTAGCAGCATCCTTTACTGCATCCATCTTACTCTTCACGTTCTCCTGCTGTCCTTCAAGCTTGGACAGGGTTTCCGAAAAAGTCTTCATATCTTTCTGCATGGAACCGACATTCTTGTTAAGATCGTCAGCATCTTTCTTGATGCCTTTTAACAATGTGTCCAGATTCTCCATATCCTCATTTTTCGGCATCTCAAAATCTTTTAGCTGGGAACTGGCCTGGGAAAGATCAGTTAGTCCCTTATTCAGACTATCAACTCCATCCGTATATAATTTGATACTCTGGGAAAGAGATTTAGCACCATTCGCGAGCTTATCGCTTCCATCCGAAGCCTTCCCCAGATTCTCATCCAGGGAGTCTACGCCGGAGGTATACTGCTTAATTCCGTCTTCCAGGGTCTTGCTTCCGTCTTTGATCTTCTTTAAACCATCCGCCAGACTCTCGGCTCCGTCATTTAATTTCACGGAGTTGGCATCCAGGGTCTTGAGTCCTTTGGCAAGCTCCTTAGCCCCGTCGGATGCCTTTCCTACCCCATCCAGATATTTGTCGAATCCGTCACCAAGTGTTCCGATGCCATCCGCCAGTTCTTTGGATCCGTCTACCAGCTTGCTGGAAGCATCAGTCAGTTTATCGATATCCTCCTGAAGATCGTCCACATCGTCGATCTGTTCGGTGTCAATGTTGTCGAGAAGTCCATTGGTAACCGCAGTTGCTGTCATGGACAGCTGGAAGTCCTTGACATCCGCTGTCACTTCCACATAAGAAGGAATATCCACATCCTCCATTTTCTCATATGAAGAAAGAGACAGGCTGTCCTCCAGTCCGGGCATGGCCATGCCAAGAACGAAGTTCTTGTCTCCGTCCCCGATCACCTGACCGTTCTCAACCGATACATTATCAAAGTGCTCTGAGGGAAGGATCATAGCGGTAATCGCCAGGAAAGGCGTATTGATATTATAGTCCTTTCCCTTAATCTTCACGGTCTGATAGGAATCGTTGCTGTAGTCAAAGCGCATCTTTACCTTACCGCTTTTTCCAGCCAGATTTTCAGGGCTGACCTTCTTGCCATCCAGGAAATAGCTAATGCTGACACTTACCGGCGGCTTCTCCTCCGTAGTACCCTGATAATAGATTTCATTGCCGTCGGCAGTCCAGGTCAGGCTGCCGTTTTCTCCTGTTGAAAAAGTCTCATCCCCTTTGACATTTTTGATATCATCCAGGTTGGACTTATCCTCCAGCTCACTTTCAGCCTGCAGATTAGCCAACCAGTCACTTACTGTAACCTTCTTGACGCTTCCGTCTGCGTAGGCATTGACATATACGGTCTCAGTCTTATCTTTCTTCTCGGATTTACGGGTCTTTTTTGTCTTTGCCTGAACCGGCGTCAGAACCGTCCCTGCACAAAGCATGGCTGCAAGAGCTACGGCCCCGGCTCTTGATATTAATCTGTGAAATCTCCGATTTCTCATCATAGCCTCCTCGTCTTTATCATAGAACAATGGTGCTTCCCACTATCCCCTGTCATTTCTTCTATATCTTAACAGGCAGTTCTGCCTTCGGGCAAATCTGCCGATACCCTTTCAATCTCAGTTGTTAACTGTGCTCAAACCCATGGTCGTCTTGCATATGACCTTATCAAAGATCAAAAGCATGGCCGGCAGCAAAGTCAGAACGATGAGCATACTCATCACTGCGCCTCTGGCCAGAAGGGTGCAGATGGCACCAATCATATCGACCCTGGAATACATGGTTACCCCGAAGGTCGCAGCAAAAAGGCTCATGGCACTGGTAAACACCGACAAAAGATTGGTCTGATGGCTTATGGATACCGCCTCTTTTTTCGTCCTGCCCTTCTTCCTCTCTTCCACGTATCGGGTGGTCATGACGATCGCGTAGTCTACCGTAGCACCCAGCTGTATGGTTCCGACCACAATACTGGCGACAAAAGGCAGGGATGTGCCGGTATAGTAAGCCACTGACATGTTAAGTACGATGGCGAACTCGATAATGGCCACCAGAATGACCGGGATGGAGATCGATCGGAAAACAACCATAACAATCAAAAAGATGGCAACAGCGGAAGCGATATTGACATTGCGTATATCAATGTTGGTAACATCCTCCAGGTCCTTCATAAGAGGAGCCTCTCCTACTATGATGGACTTGGGATCGTATCCCTTGGTGATCTTATCGATTTTCGCCAGCTGTTTGTTCACTTCCGGCGTAGCCTGGGAATACTTTGATCCTATAAACATAAGCTCTGACTTATCACTTCGAAGCATCTTGGTGATCTTGCCCGGTATCATGTCATCCGGTACCGAAGGTCCGAAGATGGATCTAAGCCCGATGCACCATTTAACGCCATCGACTTGCTTGATATCTTCCGTCATCTTCCGCTTGGTGGTGGAGTCCAGCTGACTATCCATCATAACCAGGTGGACAGTCGCCATATTAAATTCATCCTCCAGCTTGTGGTTAGCCACATTGCTGGGAAGATCGTCCGGAAGAGAGCGGGCAATATTATAGTAGACACTGACACGGTTATTGCCATAGACGGCAGGGATGATCAGTATGATAAATCCAAGGACTGCCAGTCTGTGATGCTTAATGAGAAAGGCCGACAGCTTCGCCCCGCCGTGGATGATGGGTGTATGTCTGGTCTTCTCAATGGGACCGTCGAAATAGAGCATCATGGCCGGCAGGGTAGTCACACAGGTTATCACACCGATGACAACGCCCTTGGCCATAACTACACCCAGATCCCGCCCCAGGGC
>CAMOVS010000163.1 GCA_946627575.1 uncultured Lachnospiraceae bacterium | reverse complement strand
GGCAGTTTTTCTGCTGAATATGCTACACCGGCATTTGTAAGGCTGATGGAATGCGATACCCCTGAAGAAGCTTTAGATCTCATGAATGGGGACAATCTGTTTGAGAAAACATACCCGGAGGATCGCCAGGTTCTGAAGGATATGCTGAAAAACCATGTCAGTGCGGAGGGGACGCAGGATTTAACCGTACGCAGAACTTCCCATAAAGGAAATCTGGTCTGGTGTGCGATTCATTTTGCATTTATTGATGATTACGAAAAACACTATATTTATGCCACCTTTGCAGATGTTACCCGCTTGAAGCGCTATGAAGATCAGCTGCAGAGCGTCTATAGAAGCCTGGGTGAAAGCTTTCAAAAAACAGACGATGACTCGCTTTTCCGTGTTCGTGCCAACCTGACAGCAGATACTATTGAAGAGGCAGATGGGACGGCCAAGTACATTCCCAAGGATGAGCCAATAAGCTTTACGGAGTATCTGAAAAGACGCGCCTCCTTTTTCCCCATTGCAGAGGAACAAAAAATCTTTCTGGATACATTTGGGGTGGATGCTTTGACAAAGTCCTATATGGACGGTGTTGTGACGGTCAGCAAAGTACTCTACTCACGGCTTCCCAACAACTCTGTTTTTTATGTAAAGATTACTGCAAATGCTACGCAGCATCCTCTGTCCGGCGATCTGATCGTATTTATTTCTGAAGAATCGAACAATCCGGAAAAACTGGCATCCACCATCAATGGCAAGATCCTGGCCAAGCAGTTTGACCTGGTAGCTTACATTGCCCGTGATGTCTATGATGTCGCCATCGGTGATGCCAGCATGATTGAGCACGGAAATATTTTCCCCAAGATAAAACACGGCTCTTACCGTGAATATCTGGAGACACAGATTATCCCTGCCCTGCCTAAGGATGAAGCTTACCGGCAGAGGATCCGGACCGCCATGGATCTGAAAACGGTTTTTGAAATGTTTGAGGTGAAAGAGCCATATTCGGTAGATATAGAAGTGGACATGGCGGACGGACATTTTTATAAACGTTTTGACTTTTATTCTGTCGATCCGGAATCGGAATACTGCATCGTATTGAAGACAGACACGACCGAAGTCCGTCTGGAACAGTTGGAGCAGGAAGAGCGTAAACGTGAGCTTGAATACAGCAAGCAGGAGCTTGCGGATACGGATGGTATCATGGCCGATGCAGGCTTTGGCATGTGGCACATGACTCTGGAGGAGGGGAAGGCCTCCCGGCTGCGGGCAAATGCAAAAATGAAGGAGCTCCTTGGAATCGTAGGGCAAGATCTGACGGAAGAAGAGATCTACGATGCCTGGTATTCCCACGTGCCGGAAGCGGAGAGGCCGGACGTGATGAAAAGAATCGATGAGATGCTCTCGGGAAAACTGTCTGAATGTATCAACCTCTGGATTCATCCGGATGGCCATGAGATGTACACACGTTTCGGCGGCACCGTAGTAAAAGACGAAAATGGCAAACAGTCTTTGCGAGGCTACTACAGTGATGTCACGGAATCTGTCCGTGAAGACCGTGCCCAGAGGGATGCCCTTGCCAGTGCTTTGCTGGCGGCGGAACATGCCAATAAGGCCAAGACGACATTTTTAAATAACATGTCCCATGATATCCGGACTCCCATGAATGCTATCGTGGGATTCACGGCATTGGCATCTGCCCATATTGACGAGAAAGATCTGGTAGAGGACTATCTTAGCAAGATCACCATATCCAGCCAGCATTTGCTTTCGCTTATCAATGATGTGCTGGATATGAGCCGGATCGAAAGCGGCAAGATGACTCTGGAGGAGACAGAGGTTCATCTGCCTGATTTGATTCATGATCTGAGGACTATCATCCATGCCAACATGGTTGCCAAACAGCTGTGTCTCAACATTGAAACACAGGATGTCGTCAATGAGGACATAATCATCGATAAACTGAGGATGAATCAGATCTTCCTGAACATTCTTTCCAATTCGATCAAGTTTACACCAAATGGGGGTACGATCAGCTTTTTCGTTACAGAAAAGAAATCACCCATTCCCGGACATGCCGTATTTGAATTCCGCATCAAGGATACCGGCATAGGCATGAGCAGAGAGTTTCAGAAAACCATCTTTGAAGCCTTCACCCGTGAGAAGACCAGTACCGTCAGCGGGATCCAGGGAACAGGTCTTGGTATGGCCATTACCAAGAGTATTGTGGATATGATGGGCGGAACTATTTCCGTCAACAGTGAAGAAGGGAAGGGCACCGAGTTCATTGTTACCGTACCCTGCCGGCTTAACGGCAATACCGTCCCCGATGAAACGATTCCGGAGCTTCAGGATCTTCGGGCACTCGTAGTGGATGATGATACGGACACATGCCTCTCTGTCAGCTCCATGCTCCGCACCCTTGGGATGCAGCCCGATTGGGCAAGTTCAGGCAAGGAAGCCCTGATCCGCACAAAGGAGGCAGTGAAACAGGCAGATCCATTTAATGCCTATATCATCGACTGGCAAATGCCGGATATAAACGGTGTCGAGCTCACCAGGCAAATAAGGAAAATCGTCGGAGAGGATGCGCCGATTATCATTCTCACTGCCTATGACTGGGGAGATATTGAGACGGAGGCAAGGGAGGCTGGCGTCAATTCTTTCTGTTCCAAGCCAATCTTTATGTCCGAATTGCGCAATGTCCTGTCCGTGCCTTTCCGTGCTGTTGCTGAAGATAAAGAGACGGAAGCAGCAACTGTAGATTTTACAGGTAAAAAGATTCTTCTGGCCGAAGATAATGAGATGAATCAGATGATCGCAGAAGCAATCCTCACAGAAGTAGGTCTGAAGGTTGATATCGCCAACAACGGGGAAGAAGTCATCGATATGATGAAGGAAGCTCCTGCCGGGACCTACAATATTATTTTGATGGACATCCAGATGCCTGTCATGGATGGCTATGAAGCCGCCCGGCTGGTCCGTACTTTTGACGATCCGGCCAAGGCAAATATTCCGATCGTCGCCGTCACGGCCAATGCTTTTGAAGAAGACCGGAAGCTTGCCTTAGAAGCCGGTATGAACGGACATCTGGCAAAGCCCTACGATATCCCCAAGATGATGGAGACACTGAAGCAGCTTTTAGTATGATGACCGGCTGTCTTATATCATGAAAGGGCTTTCGCAGTAACCTTTTCCATTCAGTACAGGATGGATAATCGTTACTGTGAAAGCCCTTTTTATGCCTCTTTTTTATCCCTGTACTTCAAAAAGAAATTGCATGTTCTCCATCATTTCCTTAAAGTTCACCTTGCACTTTCCTTCCCAGACCAGAACCGGAACCTGGTCTTCGAAACCGTAGAGGGTTGGGAACTCTATATGCTCAAGATCATATTGGATGACAAGCTTTTTCTGAGGATCGATCATCCAGTATTCCCGCACCCCGGCGGAGGCGTATTTGAACATTTTCAGCTGCATATCCTTCTTTTTTGTCGAAGGAGACAGGACCTCAACGACCATATCCGGGGCGCCGAATATACGCCCGTTCTTATATTTATTCCTGTCGCATACGATCAAAACATCCGGTTGGACTACGGTTTTGTCATCGGAATCCAGTTGGACATCCACCGGAGAGATGAAGGGATAACAGGCACCTTTGTGTTCAAAGACATAATCTAAAAGAACTCTGTGGATGTATCCTGCTATACTCTGATGAATCGTATGAGGCGCTGCCAGGTCATAGAAGACTCCGTCAATCAGTTCAACCCGCTGATCATCCGGCAGGGCCAGATAGTCTTTTAATGTATATAGGCCTTCCTTCTTATCCTCCCCGCTCCCCTCTTTTAGCCCATAATCTGATTTTGGTTCCCGGACAAAGATAACTCCCGGAGGTGCAGGAAGTAAATCACTGTAAGAGAGCGAAGAAGGCCCGGTATCTGCCGGCATTAAAAGACTCTCCAGGGCCCGGATGGTAGCCTCTCTCGGTGAAGTTGTAGCGCCGGAGAAAATCTTCTGAACGGTACTGAGGGGAAGTCCGGTTTTGTCCGATATGGTCTTATTGGTATAGCCTAATTCTCTTTTCCTTTCTTTCATCTCATCAATCGTCATATTCCTCTCCCTTCCGATCTGAAACAGCATAAAGCAGCCGGGGATCGACAGATGGTTTTGAAGATTCCTTATCTGTTGAATCAAAAAATATCATAGAAATATCCATATGTCAATGAAAACAACCAAAAAAATCTATAGAAATATCCATTTATAAAATAATGAAAAGAATTGATGATCATAAATATTCGAAATATATCCATATAATTATATACAAGATGATTGAAGCAGAGAATAGATTTTTCGGGGGAGCTTAAGATTGGAGACAGAGTATACGATGATGTAAGGGTCGAAAGGTAGTGTTTTTTTCTTTCGCTCTCCTATAGTACCTT
>CAMOVS010000162.1 GCA_946627575.1 uncultured Lachnospiraceae bacterium | reverse complement strand
TAAGGGGAAAGACTCAGCAAAGAAGATAAAAGACTCAAGGAATAAAAAAAGGAAATGGAAATAGGAAAATCCGCTGTCTCATGATCGAGACAGCGGATTTTGTAAAGAATAAAACTAAAGCGGTTTAAAATCGGATGCGGGATGCTTGCAGATGGGACAGGTGAAATCTGCCGGCAGTTCATCTCCTTCATAGATGTATCCGCATACCTGACATACGAAGCCCTTCTTCTTGGCAGCTTCCGGTTTCGGCTTTACATTGTCCTGATAGTAATTGTAGGTCATGGTCTCTTTGGAAGAGACGACGCGGGCTTCATCGATGCTGCAGATGAACATAGTATGAGTTCCGAAGTCTTCCATGGACTCTACCGACAGGGACATGAAGGAGTTAATGTACTTGGGCAGATAGGCGATGCCATTGCCGGCCCGAAGCAGGGGCCAAGCTGCAAACTTATCGACATCTCTTCCGCTCTGGAAGCCAAAATTCTTGAAGACATCAAAGGGAGCGTCCACGGACAGGCAGTTCACATTCAACTTCTTCGATGAGAGAACCACATCGTGGGTGAAGTTAGCCTTGTTCAGGGTAACTGCTACCCGGTTGGGGCTGTTGGTCAGCTGAACTACGGAATTAGCGATACAGCCTGTGTCCTTATCGCCATCCTTGGCAGTGATGACATAGAGACCGTAACCGATCTTGAAGAGAGCGGTCATGTTGTTCTTGTCGGCCAGCTCGTCATCATGCTCTACGTATTCCTGACAGAGCTCATAAGCCATTTTCTCCATCTCATCATAATTCTGCTCATTCAGAGCGGACTTGATGTGGACATTGTTCCTGGTGAATTCGATCTGCTCGCAGCCGGACAGCATTTCCTTCATAAGGCGGGCTGCCTGGGGAGCCCAGGAACCGTTCTCAATCAGGGCTACGGTACGCTTCTTAAACTTATGCTCTACCAATCTGTGGATGAAATCATGCATGAAAGGATACATGCTTCCATTGTAGGTTGTGGTTGCCAGAACCAGCTTGCTGTAGCGGAAAGCATCGCTGACCGCTGCGGACATGTCATCCCTGGCCAGGTCATATACAACAACCTTGGGCGCCTTCTTGGCCTCAAGATTCTTGGCAAGAAGCTGTACCGCTTCCTTGGTATGACCATAAACCGATGTGTATGCGATCACGATACCCTCTTCCTCCGGAGTGTAGGAAGACCATTTATCATAAAGATCGATATAATATCCCAGATTCTCTTTCAGGACGGGGCCGTGAGTGGGACAGATGCAGGCGATATCCAGATCGGCAGCTACTTTAAGCACTGCCTGAACAAAGTCACCATACATACCGACGATGCCGATATAATAACGGCGGGCTTCATCCGCCCAATCCTCTTCCACGTCGTTGGCGCCGAACTTGCCGAAACCGTCAGCAGCAAAGAGAACCTTGTCCTTGACATCGTAGGTAACCACGACCTCAGGCCAGTGAACCATGGGAGCTTCCACAAAGATCAGGGCATGCTGGCCAAGGCGAAGGGTATCCCCGCTCTTGATGACAACCTTTCTTCCCTCAAAATCCGTACCGAAGAAATTCTTCATCATAGCGAAGGCTTTCTCCGAGGAAACGATCTGCGCATCCTTATAGTACTGCATGAAGTCAGCGATATTAGCTGAATGATCCGGCTCCATATGCTGAACGATCAGGTAATCCGGCTGGCGGCCGCCCAGCTTTTTCTCGATGTTGATCAGCCACTCACTGCCAAAGTTAATATCCACCGTATCCATAACGGCGATCTTCTCGTCCATAATCAGATAAGAATTATAAGCCATGCCATTCGGCACCTTATACTGACCTTCAAAAAGATCGATCTGATGATCATTCACGCCGACGTAAAGAATATCGTCTGTTACAAACATCTATTTACCCTCCCTCAATTAATGGATAGAAATAGCCTTCAATTCTCTGAAAATAGTATACCAAATCCTGTGAGCCAATGCACGAAAAATACAATCAAATTATGGTAGATTTCATAACGTTGATTTGGAAAATCCCCCTGACATCATGGCCAGAGGGATTTATTACTCTTATAAAGCTATATGCCGCAATTACAACTTACATCCCAGGGCCTTGGCGAAGTCCCTAAGAATGGCTGTGTTACCGGGCCAGGCCGGAGCCGTGATCAGGTTGCCGTCCACCACAGACTGGTCCGGAGCTGCCTCCACGAAATTACCCCCCGCCAGCTTCACATCAGCACCCAGAGCCGGATAGGCAGTAAGAGTTCTGCCCCGAAGCACATCCGCTGCCGTAAGCACCTGAGCCGCATGGCAGATGGCAGCAACCGGTTTCCCGCTTCTCATAAAGCATTTTACCAGTGTGATCACCTTATTATCCATTCGGATATATTCGGGCGACCGGCCTCCTGTGATAAAAAGACCATCATAATCGTCAAAGTCCACCTCATCAAATGACTTATTCAAAGCGAAGAGATGACCCGGCTTCTCCGTGTAGGTCTGGTCTCCCTCAAAATCATGAATAGCAGTCTTGATAAAGTCTCCGGCCTTCTTGCCCGGACATACCGCATCCACCTCAAAGCCCAGAACCTGCAAGGTCTGAAAAGGTACCATGGTCTCATAATCTTCCGTGAAATCACCGGCTAATAATAATACTCTGCTCATAATCCCTCCGATAATACATTTATTTTTATAGATATAATAATCCGACTCTTGTCCCGATCTTTTGATATAAGCCACAGGACAAACCATTCCAAGATCATTATAGCTAAAAGCCCCAAACTCTTCTTGTACTATCAAAATGGAATATTAGTATTATTGCATGCTATTCAAAATCCTTTTTCCGCAAAAAAGCCCGCCGTACCTGGCTATGACCCCTATCATTAAACTGACAGCAGATCATAACTCATGCACGGCGGCCATGAGGAAAAGTATATTATATCGAACGCCTGAATCAGGCGTTCGGTATAACCTTTTGGTTAATCGGGGACGGTACTCATTTTAGTCATTTTCTGACTAAAATGAGTACCGTCCCCAAATAGTCAGACCAGATATCCCAGGAGTCCTCCCTGGGCCATAATGAATTGCTCGTATTCCTCTCTGCTGTTCTGGGTGAATTCTTCAGTAACATACAGGGGATCGATCCGCTCGATCAGGTCGCGTACCCCCATCCCGATAAAAGGCTGGTGGAGGTCGATCCGGTTGGCGTGCTCGTAAGCCAGACGAAAGAGCTCATAGAAGGGGATTCCTTCGAAGTTCATGGGATGATCGGCCCAGTCCCTTTTGAACTGCCGGACGTAATCCCCGCTTAAGGACATCTGCAGGTGAAGGCCCTTGATCCAGTCGGTAATGGGAAGACCGGCAGCTTCATGGGCATCCAGCATGGCATGGAGATAGGCCACCGCATCCTCCGGCGTCTTCAAGTCCGGATTGGTATTCATATAGTGGCCGGTATCCAGCATAATCCCCTTGCGGTCGGAGTGGATCCCTTCCACCAGCCGCCGGGTGAGAGCCGGGTCTTTCATAGTCAGGCCCGACCACCAGAGGTTCTCTACCAGAAAATCAAAGGGATATTCCCTTTCATCAAGCAGGCTATTAATGACTTCTAAGGCCGAGTCTATCACTTCCTCGTCACTATAACGATAATCAAAGGTATAGCTCTCCCTCAGTGTCACCTCCGACACATGAAAAACCACATACCTGGCCCCGACTTCTTCGGCGTATTCCAGGTCTTTTCTTACGCAGGACAGGTAGGCTTCCCGGTCCATGCCGCCGTAGTACTCGATCCACTGGTTCCGGGAGTCGAATTCCCGGTCCAGTCTCTCATACTCTCCCCGCCAGAAATCCATCCAGAATATGTGAAAATACAAGTGGACTCCGTTGATCATTTCCGGCTTAATCTTGCCCTGGTCAGGTTCTCCGGATTGAATCACTTCCAGGCCATTCAGACCGGCTTTTTTATAGTAGTTCATAATATCTTCACTGCTGTCGAACCGATTGAGCATGCCGTCGAATATAGCAAAATTCATCGACCGGCATAAGGGCTTCTTTCGCTGTAATGTCCGATTCTTTTCCTGTCTGCCGATTACGATTCTATTCTTTTTCATTTTACTTCCCCATCAAGACCTTGTTCAGACTCTGTCTTGCTGCTATTCCGGGCCTGCCATCCATCCGAACAAATGCTATCCATGTAAGAACCTATGTCGTATCTTCCTATTCTTCCATCTCGACTCAGCTTATTAACCCATACTTGATCTTGATCCTGGTCAGCTTCTCCAGCATAGGCCTTGCTCCAATCCAGAGGAAAATAAAGGTGGCAGCTCCTTTTATCAGGTCCACCGGAACTCCGGATATATAGTAGGCCAGCAGAGTCTTCCAGTTGGGCTGGCCAATGCTCATGAACATGGCCGCCGGATTCATGATGCCTCCGTATACGATAAAGCCCATGAGAAAGCCAAAGATA
>CAMOVS010000161.1 GCA_946627575.1 uncultured Lachnospiraceae bacterium | reverse complement strand
TGGAAGACTTATTCTTCGGACAAATCGACATGGGTTACACCTCCTCTTAGCTATATAATTGATGACAGATGTATGATATATCTGATACGCTCTAACGGTCAGACCAGGATTCCTCTTCATCCGGGCAGATTCAAATCATCTGTCAGGAAAAGTTCCGAAAGATATCCGCTATGGCCGCCATGCGGGGATCGCGACTCTCCGAATCGCAATCACAGGATCCCTCATTGAGGTTACGCCCGCATACAGGACAAAGTCCCGCGCAATCTTCCTTGCAAAGAATCTTAGTCGGGAGTGCAACCACAATCTCATCCATTACAAGCTTATCTGTATCCAATATACATCCATCTATGAAGCTGAGTTCGTCTGCGTCATAATCCCCATCTCTCTCTTTCGAGAGATTCACCTCGCGGCGGATCCGGACGGGAAAAGTCATCTCCACATCCTCCAGGCACCTGTCACAGGGCATGATCAGCTTAATCTCCGTCTCACCACTCACCTTCAGATGGTCTCCATCTTTATGAATGGTCAGCTGGAAAGGACTCTTCTCTGAAACCGGGTAGGAAGCCCGGCGAAGAAGCAGCTTCTCAAAGTCTGTCCCGACCTGATAATCCTTTGTGATGAAGGGTACAGTCAAGATCTCTGATATATTTAATAACATAATACCATCAACCTTTCTCAAACCACACTTTTCCCATTATACATAGGGCATGATGGAATGTCAAGAAAAAACATTATTCCTTATCCTGCTTTTCCTCTTCTTTTTTCTCAAAGTCCTCCTTGCTTCTGGCAGGCTTGGATCCGGCCGATCCCAGCTGCAGATCTACTTCCTTCTTGTCTGCCAGAACCTTCTTATGCTCATCCTCCAGCTTGGCTATAATAGCATTAAAGTAATCCTTCTCCTGGCTGATAATGCTGGAGTACATAAACTCAAGGCCTTCGAGCATACCCTGGGTGTAACGAAGAGCGCCGGTTTCTACCGCCGTGGCTCTGGATTTAGAGTTCTGGTCAATCTCCGCCGCCTTCTTCTCAGCCTCTTCTACGATAGACTCGGCTCTCATATTGGCGATCTTGACGATCTCATCATTGTCCACCAGCATACTGGCTTCCTTGGCGGCATCCTGTATAATACGATCTGCCCTTGCTCTGGCATCTTCCAGAATCGTATCTCTGGTCTTCAGCACCTGCTTGCTCTCGGCAATCTCCTTAGGCAGCTGTTCATGAAGCTCATCAAGCATGGTCAGGATCTCCTCCCGGTTCACCTTAATCATGCTGCCGCCACCCAGAACTCCTGTGGTTCTGCAATTGTCTATATACACTTCAATCTCATCGATTAACTGTTCTACCGTCATATCAGCCATGTCATACTCTCCTTTATCCATGTATATTAATCTCAATATATCAATCGTGATCACTATTGTGCTGCCGGCTCTTTTCCTCCACCAGCAGTCTCACCGTCTCCGGGACAAAGTGGGATATGTCCCCGTTAAATGAAGCAATCTCCCGGATGGAACTGGAACTGATGTAGGAATACTCAGCGCTTGTGGCAAAAAACATGGTCTCCACCCTGGAATTGAGCTGCTTGTTGGTCTGGGCCATGGTTAGCTCAAACTCGAAATCGGAAACAGCGCGGATCCCGCGCACAATCACATTTACATCATTCTTTTCACAATAGTCCACCAGGAGACCATCAAAAGAAACGACTTCTACGTTAGGCAAGTCCCGGGTAACCTGACCAAGCATGGTCACTCTCTCCTCTGTAGTAAAGAGACAGCTCTTGGCCTTGTTTCTCAGGATGCCTATAATCAGCTTATCAAATACTGCCGCCGCCCGGCGGATGATATCAAGGTGCCCGTAGGTGACCGGGTCAAAGCTGCCCGGATAAATAGCTATTGTCATAGAGTACTGTCAACCTCACTTTTTACCTGATTCATTCTCTCAATGATACCATGATATAGAGTATGCGTCAAAAGGATTTCCTGAAAAAAGTATGCATATTGGTTTTGTATCTTTTTTCCCTGACCGGATGGATTCCGGAACCTGTGATGGCATCATAGCTGGTGTCCAGATCAGATTCCACAATGATCAAAGTATCCGGTCCGACAAGGGGAGATCCGTCCAGTCTGAGCAGGACCTGGCTCTCGATACCTTTTCCATAAGGCGGATCCATAAATATGTAGTCAAAGGCCTCATCCCCGCTTTCCAGAAGAGATATGGCCGTAAAGACATCCTTTTTCATGATTTCTCCCCGGTCTGCCAGCCTGGTGGAAGTCAGATTCTCACGAACCACATCGGCAGCCTTCCGGCTCTGATCTACAAACACCGCCCGGCGGGCCCCGCGGCTTAAGGCCTCGATGCCGATGGCTCCACTTCCTGCAAACAGATCCAGAAAGGTGGCACCCGGAAGATCAAATTGAATCATATTAAACAGGGTCTCCTTAATCCGGTCCGTGGTGGGTCGGACATCCATGCCCTCTACCGTCTTCAGTTTCAGCCTTCTGGCACTTCCGGCAATTACCCTCATATAAACCTCCCCATTCCTACAAAAGCTTCTTGCGGATGCGGCGTATTTCTTTCTTGCTAAGGCCGCAGGCTAAAAGGTATTTCTTAAAAGAACCGTAAGTCTCCAGGATATGATCATAGGCAGCGGCAATCCACTCCCGCTTGGAATTATTCAGTTCTTCAAGGCCTTCCCCGTAATGAACCTCCACATTCTGGTC
Organism: uncultured Lachnospiraceae bacterium; assembly: GCA_946627575.1. Lineage (GTDB taxonomy): Bacteria > Bacillota > Clostridia > Lachnospirales > Lachnospiraceae > Anaerobutyricum. Next base: position 1,747 of record CAMOVS010000161.1, on the reverse strand, counting down.
CAAATAGGAAAAGCTGACCTCATAGTTGGCCATGATATCTTCCCGGGACACTCCGCAGATTCCCAGCAATATCATCGCCAGTACGCCGGTCCGGTCCTTGCCTGCCGTACAATGAAACAGGACGCAGCCATCCCTGTGATCCAGGATAAATCTCATCAGTTCCGCCACCATTTCCTTATATTCGGTCAGATTAACATAGAATTTACAAGGGTCAAAGCCTTTATCCTTCACTTCCCTCATATCCAGGACATTGTCTGTAATAAAGGGAAGGTTAATGTAATCCACCTCCTCATAATTCTGCAGGGGGTTGGGATGATTGACAGCCTCCGGTTCTCCGCGCAGGTCAATCACGGCCTCCACGCCATATTCAATCAGGAACTCTTCATCTTCCTTCGTGATCCCATACAGACTATCACTCCGCAGGAATTCATGATAGCAGGTGATCTTTCCCTTGCGGGCAGCATAGCCGCCAAGCTCTCTTACATTGTAGGCCTTCTCCATAGGAAGACGGTTGTAATCATTAAAAGGATCTCTCTTCATGTTTTGTCTCCTCTTTTATGTTCTGAATTGATGGCATACTATAAATATCAAATACTAGCCACACCCTGTGATCAAGGTCTGGTCTCCACCAGGATCTGACGGCACAGGCGTCATATGCTATTGGCGTATTCAAGCTGTTCTTCCAGGGCGTAGGGGCCGGTCTCTTCAAATCGATACCCTTCCTGACGTAAAAAGTCTACGGCTTCGGAGGCTTTTTTCATGATGTCCGCGTTGGCATATATATCTCCCAGGGCAAACTGCATGGTGCCGCTCTGCCTGGTTCCAAAAAAGTCGCCGGGTCCTCTGAGCTTCAGGTCCTGGTCGGCAATTTCGAATCCGTCATTGCTGTGGCCGATGATATCCAGCCGTTTCATAGCATCCTGGTCTTCCGTGCCGGACATAAAGATACAGTAGGACTGGTCTTTTCCTCTTCCCACCCGTCCCCGGAGCTGGTGAAGCTGGGCAAGCCCAAACCGGTCGGCATTCTCGATCATCATCACGGTGGCATTGGGCACATCGATGCCTACTTCAATGACAGTAGTGGATACCAGAATATCAATTTGCCCCGCCGCGAAGGCCTCCATCGTTTCATTTTTCTCTTCCGATTTCATCCGGCCATTGAGCGAAGCTGTTTTTATGGAAGCCGGCATGGCCGCCTGAAGCCTTTCGGTATATTCCTCCACATTCTGGAGGCCGGTATCCTCATCCCCGGCGATCATGGGGCATATCACATAGCATTGGTGTCCCAGGGAAACCTGCTTCTTCATAAAATTCCAGGCCGAGGGCCGCCAGGCTTCTCCTACCACCGAATTGCGGATGGGCAGCCTGGAAGCAGGCCCTTCCCGCATAATACTGACATCAAGACCCCGATAAAGAATGATAGCCAGGGTTCTGGGAATGGGGGTTGCACTCATGACCAGAACGTGGGGGTGTCTGCCCTTGGCGGTCAGCCTGCTGCGCTGACGCACCCCAAATCGATGCTGCTCGTCGGTTATGACCAATGCCAGGTCACGGAAAGCAAGATCATCTTCCAGAACCGCATGGGTTCCGACCACAATCTGAATCTCTCCGGTCCGGCAGCCTTCAAGGATCCTTCTTTTTTCCCCGGCCCTGCTGTGACCGGTAAGAAGGGCGATCCGGATCCCTTTGTCGTTTAGGGCCCGGCTAACCGTCTCATAATGCTGGGAAGCCAGCACTTCTGTCGGCG
>CAMOVS010000160.1 GCA_946627575.1 uncultured Lachnospiraceae bacterium | reverse complement strand
GGAGAACCAGGGATGATGCAGCGGGGGAGGCCTTTGACAAGGTAGCCAGGGCCATCGGGCTGGGCTATCCCGGGGGCCCCAAGGTTGACCGGGAAGCCAAAAAAGGCAATCCGGAGGCTATATCATTTCCCAGGGCAAAGATTGCGGACAATCCTTATGATTTCAGCTTCAGCGGCCTGAAATCAGCGGTCCTCAATTATTTGAACCAATGCAGCATGAAGGGAGAGGAGATCTCTGTGCCGGATGTGGCAGCCTCTTTCCAACAGGCGGTGGTGGATGTTCTTTGCGACCACACCCTGCTGGCGGCAAGAGACCTGGGCATGGACCGGGTCGCCATCGCCGGAGGCGTGGCGGCGAACTCCTCACTGCGCCGGCAGATGGAAGCCATGTGCACAGACCGGGGCATCCGTTTCTGCTACCCGTCTCCAGTGTACTGTACGGACAATGCGGCCATGATAGGCACGGCCGGCTACTATGAGTATCTTCGCGGCAGCCGGTCCGGCTGGGACCTGAATGCGGTGCCGGGACTGAAGATCGGGCAGAGATAGGACGGATGGACCAGAAGGGCAAGCAGGACGGACAAAGGTTGGCAGGATGAGAAAAGAGGCCTTGATGAAAGGGTTAGATGGATTGGAATCGATACATACAACGGCCATTCTCCTGGCAGGAGGCAGCGGAACCCGCATGGCCGACCAGATCAGGAAAGAACGGGGCGATCTTCAGGAAGACATCCCCAAGAAGCAATATATGGAGCTGCTGGGCAGACCCATGCTGACCTATGCCCTGGATGCCTTCGAGGCCAGCCGGGTGGATGAGGTCATTCTGGTAATCTCTCCGGAGGATGAGACCTATGTCCGGGAAGAGATTCTTAAGCCCTATGGCTATCAGAAGGTCACAGCTATGGTAGAAGGGGGATCCGAACGATATCTCTCGGTCTATCAGGGCCTTCTTGCTCTGGAAGAAGAGCGAAAGAAGCAGGGGCCGGAATGTCCTTGGGATGCATCGGAGGACTATGTCCTCATCCATGATGCGGCCAGGGCCCTGATCACCAGCGACCTGATTGATCATAGCATCGCCCAGGTCCGGCAGGACAAGGCCTGCGTCATGGGCATGCCGTCCAAGGATACCATAAGACAGGTGGATGACCAGGGCTGGTCTAAGGGAACGCCCCCACGCAGGAGCCTCTGGATCGTTCATACCCCCCAGTGCTTTGTCTTCCGGGAGATTCTGGAAGCTTTCACTCGATTGATTCAGGAGGGAGATGGAAGCGTGACCGATGACGGCATGGTCATGGAGCGCTATGGGGTCCGAAGTGTAAGGATGTTCGAAGGAAGCTACGAGAACATCAAAATTACAACTCCGGATGATATTCTAACAGGAGAAGCGATTCTCAGGAAACGAATGAAGAAATGAAGAAGGAGGCCAGCCGGATGCATACAAAAGATAAAGGGACTCAGACCCGGCAATTCCTCATGGAGGATCTTCTTCCTGCCCGTAACCGGCAGGATACCATAGAACTGGAAGAAAAAGACGGGGATGATAAAGAAGTTTATGAGGAGTTCATCATCGTGGATGACGACGATGAGGACAGTCCGGATGGCGACAGGTCCGATGAGTCCGGCGGATCCGATAAGGATTCGGACGATGACGACCAGACCGGCAGTATCGATCATTGTTATGTCTGCCACAGGACAGCCGATCAGGGAGCGACCCTGATCCATATTCCCAACCAGATGAGCATCTGTACAGACTGCATGCAGAAGTCCATTGATTCCTTTGGCAAGGGTCCCATGGGACAGGGCATCCAGTTTCTGGACCTGTCCAATATGGACTTTAACAGTCTGAGCAATATGAATCTGGGCGACCTGCTTTCCGGCAACCTCAATGCCAGCAAGCCTAAGCCCAAGAAGGCCAAGAAGAAGAAAAAGAAGAAGAAGAAACAGGAAGCCCCCCTGACCCTGAAAAACATACCGGCGCCTCATCAGATCAAAGCCAGGCTGGATGAGTATGTGATCGGTCAGGACCAGGCCAAGAAGGTTATGTCCGTGGCCGTCTACAACCACTACAAGCGGGTCATTACCAACACCATGGACGAGATCGAGATCGACAAGTCCAACATGCTCATGATCGGGCCGACCGGATCGGGCAAGACCTACCTGGTAAGGACCCTGGCCCGACTGCTCAATGTCCCTCTGGCTATCTGTGATGCTACCTCCCTGACGGAAGCCGGCTACATCGGTGATGACGTGGAAAGCGTTCTTTCCAAGCTCCTTGCCAACGCTGACAATGATGTGGACAAGGCAGAGACCGGCATTATATTCATCGACGAAATCGATAAGATCGCCAAGAAAAAGAATACGACAAGCAGGGATGTGAGCGGTGAATCCGTGCAGCAGGGACTTCTCAAACTCCTGGAAGGAGCCGAGGTGGAGGTGCCCGTAGGAGCCAGCTCCAAGAATGCTATGGTGCCCACGGTCATCATGAACACCCGGAACATCCTGTTTATCTGCGGCGGAGCCTTCCCCGATCTGGAAAAGATCATCAAGGAGAGATTGACGAAGAACTCTTCGATCGGTTTCGGCGCAGACCTTAAAGATAAATATGACAAAGAAAAGAATATTCTGGATCAGGTGACTGTGGAGGATATCCGCAAGTTCGGCATGATTCCTGAGTTCATCGGAAGAATGCCCGTGATCTTTACCCTCAAGGCCCTGGACGAGGATATGCTGGTAGACATCCTGAGAGAACCCAGGAATGCCATTCTTAAGCAGTATCAGAAGCTTCTGGCCCTGGATGAGGTGGACCTGCAGTTTGAGGAAGGAGCCCTCCGGGCCATAGCCAGAGAAGCGATGAAGAAGGACACGGGTGCCAGGGCTCTCCGGGCCATCATCGAGAAGATTATGCTGGATATCATGTACGAGATCCCCAAGGATGACAATATCGGCAGGGTTACCATCACCCAGGATTATGTAGAGAATCACGGCCTGCCTCTGATCGAGATGAGGCAGTATCTGGCCAGGGACCAGAGGATGAAGGAGCTGGCGCCTCCTGCGGAAGATGAAGACATGAATTCATAATATTGCGCAGTATTGCCAGAATACAAAGTATACAAAGAGGAGGAGGCAAGGATGATAGAATTATTAAAGACAGGAGCTTACCTGATCGATGGCAGCCGGATCGTGGAAGACACCGACCAGGGCCGGGCCCGGCTGGCTGCAGACCTGGGTTCCCAGGTCCCTTCCAAAGAAGAAGCTGCCAAACAAACCATAGCATACGGCATTCTGGAAGCCCATAATACCTCGGATGACATGGACAAGCTGAAGATCCGTTTTGACAAGCTGACTTCCCATGATATCACCTATGTCGGCATCATCCAGACCGCCAGGGCATCAGGCCTGACCCGGTTTCCCATGCCCTATGTACTGACCAACTGTCACAACAGTCTCTGTGCCGTCGGCGGTACCATCAATGAAGATGACCACATGTTTGGTCTGTCTGCTGCCAGGAAATACGGCGGTGTCTACGTTCCTCCTCATCAGGCTGTTATCCACCAGTACGCCAGGGAAATGCTGGCCTGCGGCGGCAGCATGATCCTGGGATCGGATTCCCATACCCGCTACGGCGCCCTGGGCACCATGGCCATGGGAGAGGGAGGACCGGAGCTGGTGAAGCAGCTTCTGAACCAGACCTACGATATCAACCGGCCGGAGGTGGTTGCCGTCTATATGACCGGCCAGCCGGTTCAGGGAGTCGGGCCTCAGGATGTGGCCCTGGCTATCATCGGGGCCGTATTTGCCAATGGCTATGTTAACAATAAGGTGATGGAGTTCGTGGGACCTGGATTGGCATCCTTAAGCGCCGACTTCAGGATTGGTGTGGATGTCATGACCACGGAAACCACCTGCTTAAGCTCCATCTGGGAAACGGATGAGACCATCCGGGAATTCTATGAGATTCATAAGAGGCCGGAGGACTACAAGGAATTGAAACCCGGCAAAGCGGCCTACTATGACGGCGTGATCAAGATCGATCTCTCTAAGATCCGCCCCATGATCGCCATGCCCTTCCATCCCAGCAATACCTACACGATAGAAGAACTGAATGAGAATCTGGGCGATATCCTGAGAGACTGTGAGAAGAAGGCCCTGGTTAGCCTGGACGGACAGGTAGACTATAAGCTGACAGACAAGATCCGGGACGGAAAACTCTACGTTGAGCAGGGCATCATCGCCGGCTGTGCCGGAGGTGGATACGAGAACCTGTGTGCTGCAGCGGATATCCTCCGGGGAAGATACATCGGAGCGGATGAATTCACCCTGAGCGCCTACCCGGCCAGCACCCCTATTTTCATGGAACTGATTCGGAACGGGGCAGCGGCCGAGCTTATGGAGGCAGGCGCCATCGTCAAGACCGCCTTCTGCGGCCCATGCTTCGGTGCCGGGGACACGCCGGCCAACAACAGCCTGAGCATAAGACA
>CAMOVS010000159.1 GCA_946627575.1 uncultured Lachnospiraceae bacterium | reverse complement strand
AGATTAGGATATTCTGAATGAAGATAAGCTGAGATGCTCTGCATTACTCTTGTTCTACAGTGATCTGAATCACTGGTCTATCTATGTCCCGCATCTATAGCATCAAAACAGGACTTTGCTGTTAAGCCTAATATTGCCAGACTGATCCACTGGGAAGTGGAAAGATGCAGCCAGATGCCCCGGGCGGCGTCACCTCGGAAGAATTCCAGGATAAACCGTATCAAAGAGTAGGAAAAGAGGTAAAGAATAAGAGCCTTGTCCATCTTGTACTTGAATACAGCCAGAACCATACCGATAAACAAAACAAAGAGCAGACCTGCTTCTAAGGGCTGAACCGGAAACAGAGGCTTATTCAGCGGAGCATAGAGAGAATTGTGATAAATGATATGAAAAGGACTATCTGTTTCTACTCCATAGCAGCAGCCTGCCAGACTGCAGCCGATACGGCCGAAGCCGTGAACCAGAGGGAGGACAGGTACCAGGACATTAAAAGTAGTATGAAGGTCAAAGTGAAAATAGCGGCAGCTGGCCCATGCTCCTATAAGCCCTCCGATCAAACCGCCATAAAAAACAAAACCTCCCTGTATGAGGCCTATAATCAATGGCCAGGTCAGACCATGGGCTGAAACATACTGAAGCAGAAATGGAATGCTAACGAGGAGATAGAGTATCTTAGCCCCAATCATACAGAAGATCAGAGCCCAGACATAGACGTAGACCAGGTCGTCATAACGCATACCGCTGATCTTACAGGCAAAGGCCAGGTAGATGAAGCCCAGAATGACTCCGATAACGCCGCAAAGGCCATAGATGGGAATTTGATGTCCGAATAAAGTGATTGCTGTCATAGTAGAATCCTGTGTAAATTAAGGTGTGGTTTCGATGCCGGCAGCTAGGGATGAAGATATGACCGGTTCTCTATAATAAAGTATCCCTATAATAAAGTATAAGAAAAGACGCAGAACTCTGACTGCAGTTCTGCGTCATCTGCTATTCTCTTAAAGGGTATTAAGGTTCTGAAAGAATTAAAATAAGCTGGTTGGCAGAGAAGAACTCAATGCTCCGGCTGTGCCTAATGCCCCTACACATAAAACACAACCAACAAAGACAATAGCACCACCAACTAAGCCAATGATAGAGCATACTAAACCACCTGTGCGAAGTCCTCCTTCGAATCCGGCATTCTTGGAAACGTTAGCACAGATGATGCCTACAATACCACAGATTACTGCTATCACACTACCCCAAAAAAGCCATCCTCCAAATACACAGAAAACAATTGCAACAATTCCTAATACCAGGCTTGCGATTGCAGGGCCTTTACCTGCCTGATTTCCATTATCCATTTTGACTTCTCCCTTCTGTCTAGTGTATAAATGTATATATATAAATTATAAGCAACTTTTATCATTTCGTCAATTAAAAGTAAGGAAATATCAATGTATTCGTTATATATCATCATCGGCGGCTTCTTCTGGGGTATCATCGGACTCTTTTCAAGTAATCTTGCCGCGGGGGGCTGCAGCCCTGTAGAGATTACCTTTCTCCGGAATCTGGTTGGGGCTGCGGGCATGCTCTGTTATCTGGGCATCTTCAAACGTCAATCTCTGAGGATTAACCTGAAAGATCTGTGGATGTTTCTGGGAACGGGTATTCTAAGCATCGTCTTTTTTAATATCATGTATTTTGAGACCATACGCCGGACCACCCTGTCTGTGGCAGCCATTCTTCTTTATACTGCTCCCTGCTTCGTCATGATTATGTCGGTTATATTATTTCATGAGAAGCTGACGGGCCGAAAGCTGGCAGCTCTGATTCTTGCCTTCTTCGGCTGCACCTGCACTACGGGTATTCTGGATGGCATGTTTGCCGGAGCCGGGGCTTTGGCGGGTTCATCATCGGCAGCAAGATCGGGAACGATACAAGCTATGGGCATTTTTACAGGTATTGCTTCCGGTTTTGGATATGCCTTATATTCCATCTTTGGCAATGTCGCCTTGAAGAAATACAGTTCGGAGACGGTTACGGTCTACACGTTCATCATAGCGGCCATTTCGTTGGCTCCTTTTTGCCTTCGTCCCGGTCTGCTGACCAAGGTAAGCGATGCCTCCACCCTGGCCAATGCCTTGGCCATCGGTCTGGTCTCCACTATGCTGCCCTTCCTTTTTTACACGGCAGGGCTTAAGAAAACGGAACCGGGAAAGGCCTCGGTTATGGCCTTTGTCGAGCCTATGGTGGCGACTCTGGTCAGTGTTCTTATCCTTCATCAGCCTTTAAGCCTGATCGGGGCAGGAGGAATCGGCCTGATCTTCTGCTCCATCCTTTTGCTGAATCTAAAAGAAAGAAAATGAGAGGTCATTCTTCGTCACCTTATAAGCTATCAGAATCCAAATCCTACATGAAGCGCCCCAAGCCGGGCGCTTTTTTCTTGACTAGTACAGCTCTTTCTAATTAGGTTTTGGTCACACATTTTTCACGAATTGGACGAAGACCGGTCATATTTTCCCCCTAATGTACTAATGTAATAGAAAGCAACGGCGAAAATAAGTTGGTGGAGATATAAGGCAGCAGAAAAAAGCTCTGATGCACTGTGCAGTCAGGCTGCGATCGTGAGGGCGCTTACGCTTGAATATGGGAAAGGGTGTGGTTCAATGTTTGGAAAGAAGAAAAAAGACAGGACGACAGAATCTCATAAGAAAAGGATAAAGTTAACCCGAGGGAAGGCAATAATATGCGGATTTGCCGGATTGGCTGTCCTGGCAGCAGTTTTTGTCATTACAGGCAAGATGAAGTCTGGTGAAAAAGTGGAGGCATCCACCACCATGTCCGCTGAGGTGGAGACCGGAGATGTCAGCACCAGCATCAGCGCTTCCGGCACCCTGACTGGCGAGGAGATCGCTTCCATCAACCTTCCGGCCGGTATCAAGATCAAGAAGGTCCTGGTGAGTCAGGGGGATACCGTGAAGAAAGGAAGTAAACTGGCCTCGGTTTATCCAGCGTCGGTTGCGGAGATCCTTCTGAATGTCAGAGAATCCATCGATGATACAGAGGACGATATTGATGACCTAGATGAAGATGAGATAGTCGACACCAGTTCGGACAGCTATCTGGAGAAACTGACTCTGGACCAGCAGCTTTCGGAACTGGAGGAACTGGAAGACAAGCTGGAGACCATCTTAAAAAGCGGATATATCACAGCAGACCGGTCCGGTGTGATCGGGACGGTGCTGGTTTCCGATGATACGGAGCTGGGGAGCCAGTCCACCGGTACTCAGTCCGGGACCAGCACGGAAACTGTATCGGATACGGATACAAGTTATGTGAGTGATGGATCAACTGATGAGACCAGCTATTCCGCTAGCACCTATTCTACTGCGGCGGCTGTGCCTTCAAGGATGGCTTCCAGCAATGTTCATGTAGTTCGTGCTTTCCTTACGGCAAGCGCGGATGACAGTAATACCAATTCCCTTTCCTCTTCCGGAATCTCAGAAAATGGTGACCAAGCAGCGGAGGAAGGAACCACTGAGGAGGAAACGGACAAGACGGAAGAAGACAAGACTACGGATAAAGAACAGAAGGATGGGGAAGGGGATTCTTCCTCAGGTCAGTCTTCTTCGGATGATACGTCAGGAGAGTCCGGGTCAAAGGACAATGCCGCTTCTTCTGACAAGAACTCGACTACCACTGGAACTGGGAACAACAATAACAGTTCCGGTTCCGGGAATAATTCCGGGACCGGCCAGAACGGGCAGAGTAGCCAGACACAGCAGGGCAGCCAGGCCGGAGGCAGGTCGGGAGGTCAGGCCGGGGGAAGTCCTTCGGGCAGCTCCGGAGCTTCTTCGTCCACATCCACTTCCACAGAAAGCAGCATCGGAGATCTAGAGATGGTATCTGCCTTTACTCTGAACTCTGACGAGAAGATGCTGGTTACCGTTTCCGTCGATGAAGCAGATATTCAGACGGTGCAGGAAGGATTGTCTGCAGATATTACACTGACCGCCCTGCCGGATGAGACTCTTTCCGGCGAGATCGTAGAGGTAGGAAGTTCTGCTTCTGATTCATCCGGTTCCGTAAAATATCCTGTGAGTATTGCATTGGATAAGACCGACAGCATGCTGGAGGGTATGAGCGCCTCTGCTGTCATATATATTGAACAAGCCAGTGATGCTTTGCTTATCCCTTCCGCAGCCATACAGGAAGAAAAAGGCAAAGCATATGTCTACACGAAGAAAGAATCGGATGGGAGCCTGTCCGGTAAAACCGAGGTGACCACGGGGCTTTCCGATGGGAGCCGGGTGCAGATCAGCCAGGGCCTTTCCGAGGGGGATACGGTTTATTATACGATTGTTTCCTCCACTTCGGATAAGAGTGGCAGCAGTGAAAAAGGTGAAGATCGTGGAGGTATGAGAGACGGCATGTCCGGGCCGCCGACAGGAGGCCCGGATGGGAACTTCGGCGGCGGGAGCGGTCATGGACCCGGAGGATCCGGC
>CAMOVS010000158.1 GCA_946627575.1 uncultured Lachnospiraceae bacterium | reverse complement strand
AGATATCTATATGGCATTTGAAAGCCTGACAACAAAGCTTCAGAATGTGTTCAAGAACCTGAGAAGCAAGGGGCGTCTGACCGAGGCGGATGTCAAGGAAGCGATGAAGGAAGTTAAGAGGGCCTTACTGGAGGCGGATGTTAACTTCCGCGTGGTAAAGTCTTTTGTCAAGACCGTTACGGACCGGGCTGTGGGGCAGGATGTCCTGAATGGCCTGAATCCGGGACAGATGGTAATCAAGATCGTTAAGGAAGAGATGGAGGCCCTGATGGGCTCCGAGACCACAGAGCTTAACTTCCGGCCCGGGAATGAGGTTACGGTCTTTTTGATGGCGGGACTTCAAGGCGCCGGTAAGACGACGACATGTGCTAAGATCGCCGGCCAGCAGAAGAAGAAAGGGAAGAATCCTTTGCTCGTGGCCTGTGATGTGTACCGGCCGGCAGCGATCAAGCAGCTGGAGGTTAATGGTGAGAAGCAGGGTGTGCCTGTTTTTTCCATGGGGGACAAGCAGGATCCCGTGGATATTGCCAAGGCTTCTGTTGAATATGCCCGGCAGAAGGGCAATAATATCGTTATTCTGGATACGGCAGGCCGTCTGCATGTGGATGAGTCTATGATGGAAGAGCTTGCACGTATAAAAGAGGCTGTGGACGTAGCTGATACTATTTTGGTAGTAGATGCCATGACCGGTCAGGATGCAGTGAATGTGGCCAAGAGCTTCGAGGAGAAGGTAGGGATCGATGGTGTGATCCTGACCAAGCTGGACGGTGATACCCGGGGCGGTGCTGCCTTATCTATCAGGGCCGTTACCGGCAAACCCATCCTCTATGTAGGTATGGGAGAGAAGCTGTCTGACCTTCAGCAGTTCTATCCCGACCGGATGACCAGCCGGATTCTCGGTATGGGCGATGTCTTTACTTTGATTGAGAAGGCAGAGCAGGCCGTGAATGAGGAAGATGCCCGCAAGCTGGAGCAGAAAATCCGGAGAGCCGAGTACGGCTATGACGATTTCCTTGAACAGATGCAGCAGGTCAAGCAGATGGGAGGTCTCAGCGATCTCATTTCCATGATCCCGGGTCTGGGCAGCCAGATGAAGAATGTGACCATCGACGAAGGGGCCATGGGCAAGATTGAAGCCATCATTTATTCTATGACGCCGGAAGAGAGGGCCAACCCCAACCTGCTTAATCCCTCCAGAAAGAAGAGGATTGCCCGGGGAGCCGGTGTGGACATGTCAGAGGTCAATAAGATGTGCAAGCAGTTTGAGCAGTCCAGGAAGATGATGAAGCAGATGTCCTCCATGATGGGCGGCAAGGGCAAAGGAAGACGCCGGGGCGGCATGAATCTGGGAGGCTTTAAGCTCCCCTTCTGATAGAATCCCTGGCGTAAGGGGACTTTTGCACTGGCTTTGGCAGCCGGGGCAGTTTTGTTCATTAACATATTATATGATGTAAGGGTCAAAAGATATCACGGATTGCTTCGCTGCAAGACAGCTCTCGCAATCCTGCACAACATTCGGAATCCGCTGGCTCAGCCGCCGCTACTTCCAGCACGGAAACATCCACTGGATGTTTCCTTAGCACGCTAAGGCGTCATGTTGTGGCGGGTCCCAAGGTCAATTATTCACGATTATGCAAGCATATCGTGAATATAGACCTTTTGACCCTGATATCATATAAATTACTATACGATCTTTGCCCTGATTGCAACATCATTTTCCTAATCCTGGATCAAGGTCTCCAAAGTCTCAAACAAGGCTTCCGGCTCTACCGGCTTGCTGAGATGGGCATTGAGGCCGGCCTGCATGCTTCTTTGGACATCTTCGTCAAAGGCATTGGCCGTGAGGGCGATGATGGGGATCTTTCCTGCATCTTCCCGGTCCATGGCCCGGATCAGTGAGCTGGCTTCGAGGCCGTCCATCACCGGCATGCGCATGTCCATAAGAATGGCATCGTAATAACCCGGGTCATGAGTCTCAAACATTTCTACCGCAATACGACCATTCTCAGCCAGTTCCACTTCCATTTCCCTCATGGAGAGGATCATCATCATAATCTCCGCATTGACCGGCATATCTTCTGCCAGCAGGATTCGCCGACCTCTCAGATCGGTGGTTTCCTTCTCCAATCTGGCGTTCTTTCTTTTGAAGGCTTCCCGGAATTCATTCATGACGGAACCGGCAAAGAGCGGTTTGGCAGTAAAGGTATCAACCCCTGCTTCCCTGGCTTCTTCTGAGATATCCTCCCAATTGTAGGATGTCAGAATGATGATGGGTGTTTCATAACCCACAGCTGCCCGGATCCGCCGGCTGGTTTCCAGCCCATCCATCTCCGGCATCTTCCAGTCCAGCAGAATCAGATTATATGGCTCCCTGCGGGCATAACGGACCTTAACCATCTCGATGCCTTCCGCGCCTGACAGGGCTTTTTCACAAGAAATGCCTACCTGTCCCAGTACAATCTGGGCATGCTCACAGGCTATGGGATCATCATCGATCACCAGGACGCACATTTCATCGGGATGGGGGACGTCTTCCTCATCCATGGTTCTTTGCCTCTCCGAGTCAATCAGGGTTACCGTTACGACAAAGGTCGTCCCTTTGCCTTTTTTACTGCTTACCTCGATCTGCCCATGCATGAGCTCTACGATGCTCTTGGTGATGGGCATGCCCAGCCCTGTACTGCCAAAGCGGCTGGTGGTGGAGTTATCCTCCTGGGAAAACGGCTCAAAGAGCCGGGGCAGATATTCTTCGCTCATGCCGATTCCGGTATCTTTGATCGTAAAGCGCAGGGTGGACTTTCCCTGAAATCGGGTGGTTTCTTCTACGATAAAAAGAACCTTGCCGCCTTCCGGTGTGAACTTGACGGCATTGCCCAGGATGTTAATCATAACCTGGCGCAGCTTCATATCATCCCCGATATAGTAATCGTCCACGTGTCCCTTGATCCGGCAATCGTAGGCCAGACCCTTGTCCCGGCACTGGCCGCTGATGATGGTATTGACCTGCTCCAGAGCCCGGGCGAAGGAGAATTCCTCGCTCTTGATGGCCATGCGGCCGGACTCGATCCGGGACATATCCAGGATATCATTGATGATGCCAAGCAAATGATGAGCAGATGTGTCGATCTTCTCCAGGTATTCTTTCACCTTATCACTGGCTGTCGGCTCATTCATGGCGATATTGTTCAGGCCGATGATGGCGTTCATGGGTGTCCGGATCTCATGACTCATATTGGACAGGAAGGCTGTCTTAGCCCGGTTGGCATCCTCGGCTGCTGCCAGGGCTTCCGCCAGCTCCTGATTCTTAGCCAGAGTCTCTCTCATCTCCGCATCAATCACCGTAAAGCCAAGACCCACGGCATGAACGATGTGGTCATCCCGGTCGTTGGGATGCCGGACGCCGGCCATGCGGATCATCTCATAATAGCTGTCCCCGTTCCGGTGTACCAGATATCGGTAGGCCATGATATTCTCGGTGGCCAGAACGGACCGGATATGATCGGGATGGATAAAATGACAGAATCCTTCCCGGAACCTGGGATCTACGTAGAGATCTCCATATCTCATGAGATTCTCATAATAAGGGAAGTGTACCCCCTCCGGCGATTGCTTGGGATCCTGCGGATCCGCCCTGTAGCAGACAGCATCATTGGCATCTATATCCACATGATAGACACTGCGGTAGTCGGAAGCCATGGCTGTAATCATGCTGTTGAGCTCTTTCTTCTGGCTCTCCTGCTTCATAATCTGCTCTTGAAGGGCGATCTTTTCCTCCAGCTCCTGCTGCTTAGCGCGTGCTTCTGCCTCCGCTGTTTTAATCCGGGTCATTTCCGTAACATCCACACACATGCCAAGCAGACACAGATGTCCGGAGGGATCTCGGAACTTAAGCTTGGTTGTCTGCAGATTACGAATCACGATGCCATTGGCATCCGGCACATCTTCGAAAAAGATATAGGGCTCTTCCATAGCCAGAGCTTTTTTATCATCCTCTACAAAGTGGTCAGCTGTATCCGCGTCAAAGATCTCATGGTCTGTCAGACCGACTACTTCCTCCGGAGAATTCTTTCCTGCGTACTCGGCAAAAGCCTGGTTACACGCCAGGTATACCCCGCTTTTTGCATCTTTTGAGAAGCTCATGGCAGGCATGTTGCTAAGAAGGGATGTTACCGATCCCATCAGATCAGCCAGCCGGGCGGCGGACTGAACCTCTTTCTGAAGACGCAGGTTTTCCTTCTCTGTCTTTCTTGCATCCTCCAGGGCCTTTTGCATGGCTCGGCCCTGACGGACCTCCTCGTCTACATCCTTAAAGCCCATCATAACCCCGACTCTCCCACCGGGCATATAGACTTTGCCGAAATCAATCCGGTAATGCCTTAAGCCCGCATCCAGGTCCCGGATAAAATTCACCGAAAACTGGTCCCGGCTTTCAAACTGCTTCAGGATGTATGGAAGCCCGATCTGCTCCTGCATCCTCTCCTGGTCTTCCCGGG
>CAMOVS010000157.1 GCA_946627575.1 uncultured Lachnospiraceae bacterium | reverse complement strand
TGAAAGACGGCAGAAACGATGCCTCAGCCAAGATCAGCGGCGCTTACCGATCCGGGGACACCGTCCACTATAAGATTACCGTCACCAATAGCGGCCAGGCCAATCTCTATCATCTAACCCTGACGGATGAGATGAGCCCGGAGTTGAAAGAGGCCCTGGATGTCTCCACGGTCACTTTTAAGAAGGGGGACTATAAAAGCAGGAATGGCCGGGAGGTCAGGACCTCTCTCCAGGAAGCGACGGTAATGGTCCTTGATTTCCTGGGGGCCGGGGACAGCGTTGACCTGGAAGTAAGCGGCAAGGTAAAAAAGGACATGGGCAACCTCTATGACCTGGATAATGTCATCCGGCTAACGGCTTCCTCCCGAACCGGCAATGAAGAAGAAAAGAAAAAATATGAGGAGCTGGCTGCAGAAAAGTGGGTGAAGCTGACCTATCATGCCAATTATGACCAGGATCAGACCCGGACCGACAGTGAGACACCCTGCAAGGCCGATATGAAGGTATCCGTTGACGGCAATCCCTTTGACCGGGAGGGTTGGTCCTTTACCGGCTGGAATGAAAAGGCCGACGGCAGTGGGAAGGCTTACCTGCCGGATGGCAGCTTCACCATGCCGGACCATGACGCCGATCTCTATGCCCAGTGGGTAAAGTCGGAAGGAGACCAGAAAGAAAACAGCCCATTATACCGGCTGGCTTATGACTCCAACAATCCACTCGACCAATCAGAGATCGATGAAGAAAGCCCTGCCCAGGCCGGTAAGGGACTAACCATTAATGATAATCATTTCCATTGGGAAGGCTATGAATTCATAGGATGGAATACTCGCCCTGACGCAAGGGGAGACAACTACAAGGCAGGAGATGTCTATACCATGCCGGCAGGAGATGCCGTCCTCTACGCCCAGTGGAAGAAGATCCCCACCTTCAAACTGATCTATGACGCCAACCATGGGAGCGGGGAGGAAAGAACCGATGGGGAGACCCCGGCAGTTTCTGCCAGCAGGCTGACCATAGATGGCAATCCCTTTGTATGGGAAGAGGGAGAGGACAGCTATCGATTCACCGGATGGAACAGCAGACCTTCGGGAGAAGGAGAAGCCTATCAGCCGGGGGACAGCATGGTTCTTTATGCAGACACGCGCATCTACGCCCAGTGGGAACTGATGGCAGAAGAGGAGGATGAAAGAGACAGGAAGGCCTATAGGCTGACCTACCATGCCAACAATGACACTGCTGCTTCTTCCATTGATTCGGAGACCCCGGCTTGGAAGGGAGACACGGTAGAGACTGATCCCAACGCCTTCCGCAATCCGGGCTATGTATTTGTCTGCTGGAACAGCAAAGCCGACGGGACCGGCAGGGACTACCAGCCCGGGGAAGACTATAAGATGCCGGGACATGATGTCGACCTTTATGCCCGGTGGAAGAAAAAAGAGCAAAGGACCCTGACCTATGACTCCAACACGGAGGAAGCGGAGACCAGGATCGATGCCCAGACTCCGGCCGATCCCGGAAGCCCCATTCTGATCGATGGCATCTTTACATCCAGAGAAGGCTACAGCTTTAGCGGATGGAACACGAAAAAAGACGGAAGCGGAACCGTGATTGCCCCCGGTGACAGCCTGGAGATCAAGGAGGACACCACCCTCTATGCCCAGTGGAATAAGAAGCTGACAAAACATAAGCTGACCTACGATTCCAATATGACCGGGAAATATCATATGACCGAGGTGGACGGAGAGACACCCTGCCCCGGCGGCAGCAAGATCAAGGTGAATCCCAACCGATTCCGGATACCGGGAAAGATCTTCATCGGATGGAATACAAAGAAAGACGGCAGCGGCAGTGCCTACCAGCCGGAGGATGCCCTGATTATGCCCGATAAGGACCTGATCCTCTATGGCCGGTGGCAGGATGCCGATTCGCCGGAAGATCCGGTAGAGTCCCAGGTATCCGGTGATGAACCCACAGGGGATCCCGATCCATCCAATCCCTACGGTCAGTCCCAGACTCCCTCCACGGATCCCGACACAGATCCTGACACAGATCCGGGCACAGAGGATGGAGATAAGGAGAATCTGGAAGCCGCTGTAGAAGAAGCCTACCAGGAGATCCGGAAGATGGACACAGAAGAGGCCCTTGATTATGGCAATAAGCTCGAAGCCATACCCGAGACGGATTACATGAAGGACAATGACCTCATCAATGTACCCGGACAGCCTCAGGCTGCGGTTGCCAAGATCGCGGACAGAACCACAGGCGCCCAGCTGGAGCATGGCAGATACACCGGCACAAAGACAGCCGGCACATACTCCGGGCAAGAGAAGGTGGATTACACCATCACCGTCACCAACACCGGAACTGCCGACCTCCGCAACCTGGTCCTCACCGATGTGTTTGCGGAAGATCTGGCACAAGCCCTGGATCCTGATTCGGTTACCCATGACCAGGAAGTCACCTCCGAGAAAGGCATCAAAACGGAAGTGATCTTTAAGTCCGGAGAAGAGTCGGAAGAAGACCTAAGCGCAGATGCTGCCGATCAGAACAATCAGGATGGTCAGAACCTTGATCCGGCCGCTGCAGACCAAGAGGCCGCAGAAGGCGAAACAGGGCAAGAAGGAGGACAAAAAGACAGCAAAGAAGACCAGGAAGGTCAGGAAAGCCAGACCGGCCAGCTAAGCCAGGAAAGCCAGGAAAATCAAGAAAGCCAGACCAGTCAGCTAAGTCAGGAAAACCAGGAAAGCCAGACCGGCCAGTTAAGTCAGGATACCCAGGAAAGAAGCTGGCGGATGGAGATCCGAAGCCTGAAGGTCGGGGACAGCCTCCGCATCCATCTGACAGCCAAAGTCAGGAAGGGAGCCAAAGCGGCAAGAGGCCTGGAGAATGAGGTCAGACTGACCGCATCCTACCAGGTATCCGGAGATCCCGACAAGCTAGAACCTGTACCTGAGACAGAAGACATGAAGGATGAGGATAAGATCGATATCGGGGTGCCCAAGCTTGTCATAGCCAAGCTGGCCGACCGAACCGGCGGTGTCAGCCTCAAGCAGGGACGCTATCAGGGGACGAAAAAGCCCGGAATCTACAAGAGCGGGGAGACCATCAGCTACAGGATCACCGCCAGCAATAGGGGATCCGCCGCCGCTTCCCAGGTAAAGATCGAAGAAAAACCCTCAGACCAGCTGCTGAATTACACCAGGATCAAAGGCTTCACCGTAAAGAAAGAAGACCAGCTGACATCAAAACTAGGTCATAAAGTCAAGATCCAGGCTCTCACCAGGACAACGGTCACTCTGGACAAGCTGGAAGCCGGTGATTCTGTAGAGCTGACTTACCAGCTGACTGTCCAGAAGAACAAGACCCAGGTAAGCAATCTGGACAATCTGGCTTACATCTACGGAAAAGATCCCGGAGGCTCCGACATCCCTCAGACCGAAGAAATGAGGGACAATGACCGGGTCAACCTTGCAGGAAGCTTTGACTCAAAGAAAAATGATGACAGCAGCAAAAAGAAGTCAACATCCAAAACCGGCAGCGCAAGCAAAACAGGAGACCAGACTCCCCTTGGTATCTGGCTCATCATCTTATGCAGCGCCGGAATCGCTATAATAATGATGGTCAAAAAAGGACTAAGAAAAGGGAGTAGACAGTGAACCAGGTAAGTGTGTTTCAGCGTCCAAAACACCTTAAGAGACAATCAGGGAGAGGTGAAAGCCTCTCCCTGATTGCGTAATGGAGCGAATAGCAGATAACTTCTTGCAGCAGAAAAGGAGGATAAGTATAATGGGAAAAAAGCAATCTAAGAATTACGGAAAGGAGGCAATCAGCATGGCAATCAAGATCAATGCACCTGCAGACATTTTCCGAAGCTTAAGAGAGAACGGCGCATATTATATTGATAAAACAATGATACTCAAGGAGTACTTGGAAGAGCGCTTTGAGGAGGCAGTGTTGTTTACCCGTCCCCGTCGTTTTGGCAAAACGATGCTCATGACTATGATCCGGGACTTTCTGGATATCCGCCGGGACAGCAGGGATGTCTTCGAAGGACTGGAGATCATGAAGTGTGAAGACATCGTAGCTAACTATATGAATCAGTATCCGGTAATATTTATATCACTGAAAGAGACTCATAGTATCGATTATAAAAAAGTATACGAATATTTGCAGGTAGTTGTGGCAAACCTCTGTGCTTCTTATGGAGAACTGCTTCATAGTGATAAGATTATGGATGCGGATAAGGATAGATTCAGGGAGTTAAGCTCACAAAGTGCGAATGAAGCGAATACAATAGTATTTCTTGATACTCTCTCCCGCATGCTCCACGCCCACTTTGGGAAACAGGTTTTTATTATCATTGATGAGTACGATGTCCCCATGGCCAGGACCTATGGGACACCAGCCTACGACCAGACAAGAGTCATGATTGAGCGCATGCTCAGCTGTGTCTGCAAAAGTAATGAGCATGTAAAAGCCGTCTTGCTTACAGGATGCCTCTAT
>CAMOVS010000156.1 GCA_946627575.1 uncultured Lachnospiraceae bacterium | reverse complement strand
TCGGTATGGCAGCCGGCTGCATCCCTGTCGTGGGCTATAACATGGGAGCCGGACTGAAAGAGAGAGTGAAAAAACTCTTTACTATCCTTCTCATCGGGGAAGCTGCGGTAGGAGCCGTAGCCCTTGTCATCGTAGAAGTCTTCCCTCAGGGGCTGATCAGCATCTTCGGGGCCGCCAATGAAAGTGTTTATTATACGGACTTTGCTGTAAAAGCCTTCCGTATTTACCTGTGTATGATGGTACTGGCCTGTGTCAATAAAGCCTGCTTTATTTTCCTTCAGGCCATGGGAAAGGCTGTGGAATCCACGCTTCTTTCCATGGTGAGGGAAATCGTATTCGGCGTTGGTTTTGCCCTTCTCCTGCCATTAAAGTTCGGGCTGGACGGCGTCCTCTACTCCATGCCGGTATCGGATTTTCTTACCTTTATCATCGCCCTCTTCCTGATCATACAGACCTTCCGACAGCTTTCAGACCGGCAGACCGGTAAAGAGCTGTCAGCTATGCAAAGGGGCAGTCAAGTATCTTAGCTGACCTCCGATTCATGATCGTAGTAGACGCCCCGCTCCTTTTGGGTTATACTATGCTAAGTATGCTGTAGTTTTGGCGTGGGATTTTTTGTTAATACCAAAAGGGAGAATAGAGGGATGAAAGCTTACGAAAGATTATTGAATTATGTACGGATCGATACCAGCAGCAGTGAGGAGTCCGATACCGTACCTTCTACGGAAAGGCAGTTTGACCTTGCCAGGATGCTGGTTGAGGAGATGAAGGACCTGGGGATTGAAGATGCCCGTGTGGACCATCATTGTTATGTCTACGGCACTTTGCCCGCTACGGAAGGGATGGAGGATAAAGCCCGACTGGGTCTGATCGCCCATCTTGACACATCGCCTGATTTTAATGGGAAGGATGTGAACCCTCAGATCCATGAGAACTATGATGGAGGAGATATTCCTTTAAAAAACGGTTATGTGATATCGCCGGACATGTTCCCCCATCTTAAGACCTTAAAAGGGCGTACTCTGATCACAGCAGACGGAACCAGCCTTCTGGGCGGGGATGACAAAGCAGGAATTGCAGTCATTATGACTTTGGCGGAAGAATTGCTCGAAGAGGGACTTCCCCACGGGAAGATCTCCATTGCCTTTACTCCGGACGAAGAGATCGGCCATGGAGCCGGCCTTCTGGACCTGGAAGCTTTTGGGGCTGACTACGCCTACACCGTGGACGGAGGCCCGGTCAATGAAATTGAATATGAGAACTTCAATGCAGGCAGAGCGCGTTTTAAGATAGTCGGCAAGAGCGTTCACCCGGGAGAGGCTAAGAACAAGATGGTTAACGCTGCCCTTATTGCTGCGGAGATTGTTTCCATGCTTCCGGCAGCAGAAACGCCGGCCCACACAGAAGGTAAGGAAGGATTCTACCATCTGACATCCATGCAGGGTGATGTAGACAAGGCTTCCATGACCTTTATCATCCGTGACCATTCCGCTTCTAATTATGAAAGCAGGATCAACACTTTAAGGATGATTGAAAAAATATTGAATGAAAAATATGGCCAAGGTACCGTCAGCCTTACGGTAAAAGAAGAATATAGAAATATGCTGGAAAAGATCCTTCCCTGCATGCACCTGATTGACCATGCAAAAGAAGCCATAATAGAAGCCGGCATGACGCCGGTAGAAGTGCCGATCCGCGGCGGCACGGATGGAGCCCAGCTCTCCTTCCGGGGCCTTCCCTGCCCTAACCTGGGAGCCGGAGGATACGCTTTCCATGGTCCTTATGAGCATGTCACGGCAGAAGGCATGGACGAGGCAGTATCTGTACTAAAAGGTATCACGGCAAGATATGCGGCATTCTGACAGAAAAGGTTTGCATATAAAGCTGGAAAGAAAGATCTGTATTATGGTACAATACGTATATAATTGAGATTGCCAATCATAGAAGATAGAGGAAAAGAATAGAGGAGGATCGAGAGTATGAAAAAATGGATTGCTGTAGCTATGTCCACAGTTTTAGCGCTTGCCCTTAGTGCATGCGGAAGCGGAGCAGGAGCCGGTAAAAGCGGGGAAACAACGACAGCACAGGCACAGCCGGCACAGACGGCCTCTGAATGGACCAGAGAAGGCTATTTCCTGGATGACAAGGAAAATATGCTGACGGTCACCTATACAGAAGAAGTCGACGAGCCCGGATGGTATGTCAGCTTCATGCCGGGCCAGGAAGGTTTCTGGGGCGGCACGCTGGCTCAGGAGGGGAACACCTTGCATGGCACTCTGCCATCGGAAGACGACAAGGATGATTTGGTAGTAACGGTCTCGGAAGAAGGAGAGGACGGAGTAATCCTCGAGGTCGAAGGAGGAGAAACTTATCATCTTAAGGCGATGGAACTCGAGAAAGCCAGCATCTTTGTGACCATCAATACCGAAGGTATGGGCAATATTGAATATACCGAAGGGGAGAAGGCACCGGAGATCAATAAAGAATATCCCTCCCAGTCCGCACAAATCAATCTTGCGGAACCAGCGACCCATACTTTTCTTGCATGGCCCCAGGATGGTTATCATTTCGTAAAATGGACCAAGGACGGCGAAGATTTCTCAACGGATGCCCAGATTACCGTGCTGCTGGATGAAAGTGCGGATTATGTGGCTGTATTTGAAGCAAATTAATACTTTTTAATCGATGAGTTAACCCCGAAAAGCATTTTATGTATCTGCTTCTCGGGGTTTTGTTCTTCTGCAAAAACTGTCATCCTCACATTATTATTAGACCGTATTGTTAATCTTATGCTATAATTGTTTTATTACAAAAGACAAAAGGATGGTTTACACCAGGAGGAAGATCCGATGAAAAGAATGATCAGCAACTTCGTTTTACTACTGGCTGTATTAATGTGTTTTTATGTCTGTATGCCCCCAATAATAACTCAGGCAGCTTCCCGGCAAGAAGATGCTGTAAGTGAAGGCAGCCCCGAAGGAAAGGCAGTTAAAGCAATCAACGGTCAAACTGAGGGACAGAACTTTAAGATAAAAGGAGCTTCTATAGAGGATAATGATGTCCTTTTCGAAGAATATGTTGAAGGATCCGATGAGCAGGGACATGCTCCAAAAGTGAAGAAAACAGCTGGCAATAAGCTGTCCGGAATCGATAAAGCCATCTATAGCAGGCTGATGTCCTATATCTCTCAGGTGGCAGCCGGGGAGCGGGCCTCCACGGTCTTTGACATTAACGTAGAAGATCTGGGACTGGAACAATTAAGCTATACTGCAGCGGAACTGGGTGTAGACAGCATCGTTGCAGATGGAGCCATATCCGATGAAGCGGTAAAAGCATTGAAAGCAAAAGGATCTTATAATTCGTCACGAATTATTCAAGCCCTGCTTGCAGACAATCCCTATGGTCTGTACTGGTATGATAAAACCTCAAGCACCATGATTTCAGGTTATTCTTACAGGGCATCCTATGACAGCGCAAAAAGAGAGTATGTCCTAAGCTTTAGGGGAAGTATCGGCTTTTCTTTTCCGGTAGTAAACGAATACGCTGCGGGCAGTTATATGGTGGATACTGAAATCGGCCAGTCTGTTCGGACTATCGTAGAAAAAGCCCATACAATCGTATCAAAATACGCTTCATCCTCCGATTATGACAAGCTTCATGGCTACCGGGAGGAGATATGCAGCCTGGTTTCTTACAATAATGATGCAGCCGGAGGAAATGTCAGCTATGGTAATCCATGGCAGCTGATCTGGGTTTTTGACGATGACTCATCTACCAACGTAGTCTGTGAAGGCTATGCCAAGGCCTTTCAGTATCTGTGCAATCTAACGGACTTCGATGAGAATATCGATGCAATCACCGTAACCGGAACCATGTCCGGCGGAACCGGAGCCGGCGCACATATGTGGAATATTGTCACCATGGACGACGGAAAGAATTACCTGGTGGACGTAACAAACTGCGATGAGGGTACCATAGGAGAAAAAGATCAGCTCTTTTTGGCAGGATATACCACAGGAAATGTTAATGAAGGCTATTCATTTATCTGCAGCCATGGCAGTGCTTCAGGATCGGAAAACATTCTCTATGCTTATGACCAGAAAACTCTGCAGTTCTATGACTCTTCCGAACTGGAAATTATTAAAAAGGAAGAAGGAAGCTGTATAAGCAGCGGAAGCGGTCATAGCTGGGATGAAGGACAGATCACGACCAAAGCCGGATGCGACAAGGCAGGCGAGAAAACCTACAGCTGTAAGAATTGCAAAGAGACAATGAAAGAAGAGATCCCGGCCCTTGGCCACCAATATAAAGAACAGGTGACAGAAGCATCTTGTACAGAGGGCGGATACACAACCCACACCTGCGAGCGATGTGGAGAATCTTATGTGGACAGCTATACTGATCCAAAGGGCCATACACCGGGAGAAGCTGTTAACGAAAATGAGACCCAGGCAACCTGTGAAAAGACAGGAAGCTATGATGAGGTTGTCTATTGTGAGGTTTGCCAGGAAGAGCTCAGCCGCG
>CAMOVS010000155.1 GCA_946627575.1 uncultured Lachnospiraceae bacterium | reverse complement strand
TGATGCCGGCAAAGGATATGATCAGGAAGCAGCCGGCTCCCAGGGCCGGGTTCATAAAGTTCTGTCCCAGTCCTCCGAAAAGCTGCTTGACAACGATAATGGCAAAGAGACCGCCAAGTACAGGAATCCAGAAAGGTACCTGGGGCGGCAGATTCATGGCAAGAAGCAGGCCGGTCAGGGCTGCGCTGCAGTCAGCAATCCGAACGGGCTTGCCCATGAAATGCTGCCAGACATACTCTGCTATCACGCAGGTGGCCACACAGATCAGGGTATTGATCACGGCGCTGACGCCGAAATTAACCCATCCGAAAATGGTCGCCGGCAGAAGGCAGATGATCACATCAAGCATGATGCTGTGTGTTGTCGCCTTATCTCTCACATGGGGATTGGCGGATACGTTATACATATATTCGTTCATCTCAAACCCTCCCTATGCTTTCTTCTTTCTCCGGAGCGCCAGGGCTTCCCGGCGTCCCGTCTTCATGGACTGTGTCAGTCTTCTCTTGGCAGGGCAGATGTAGGAACAGCATCCGCACTCCACACATTCGCAGCCGCCCAGATGATCAAAAAGGGCAAAATCACCATGATCTGCTATCTCGGACAGGCGGGTGGGCATCAGACCGGCCGGGCAGACATCGACGCAACGTCCGCAGCGGATACAAGGTCCCGGCTGGCTGGCTTTCACCTGGTCTTTGCTGAAGCAGAGCAGGGAAGAAAAAGTCTTTGTGCAAGGTACATCCAGAGTCGAAAGGGCCATGCCCATCATGGGGCCTCCGGAAATAACCTTCTCCGGCTGTTCTTTAAAGCCGCCGGCCGCTTCCACCAGCTCAGCAGCATTGGTACCGGATTTCACCCGGAAATTGCCAGGATTGCTGATGGCATCACCCGTTACGGTCACGACCCTCTCATAAAGGGGCTTGCCCAGGACAACGGCCTCATGGATGGCTACGGCGGTAGCCACATTGTCTACGATGCAGCCGGCGTCTGCCGGGAGCATAGAAGAATTGACAGCCCGTCCTGTCACCGCATAGATCAGGGACCTCTCAGCTCCCTGCGGGTACTTGGTCTTAAGAGAAGCCACCTCGATCCGGTCTTCCTGACTGCAGAGTTCTGTCAGTTTAGCGATGGCCTCCGGCTTATTGTCCTCGATGCCGATCACCCCTTTGGCCTGGGGGAAGATGGAAAGGATCAAGCGAAGGCCTGAGATCAGCTGGTCCGGGGTCTCCATCATGACCCGGTAATCTGCAGTGATATAGGGTTCACATTCAGCGGCATTAATAATTATCGTATCAATCTTTTCCGGTTCCTTGGGGGAAAGCTTGACATGGGTAGGGAACCCTGCGCCTCCCATACCCACGATACCTGCCTCTTTCACCGCTGCGATAATAGACCGGGGAGAAAGATCCTGGAGGGGAGCAAAGGATGTCTCCTCATATTCCCCGTCATTTTCCACGATAATACATTCCACTTTGTTCCCGGATACGGTCATTCTAGGCTCAATCTTTTTGACAGTTCCGGATACCGAGCTAAAGATATGGGCAGAGACAAAGCCTCCTGCCTCCGCAATCTTCTGCCCGACCAGAACCCGGTCATTTTTCTTAACCAGCGCTTTCGCCGGAGCTCCTATGTGCTGGCTCAGCGGAAAGACAAGCTCGCCCTGGGGCAAATAGTCCTGGATGGGCCGGTCTTTGCTCAACTCCTTTCCGTCATAAGGATGAAGACCGCCTCGAAACGTTAGCAATCCCATGATAATTACCCTTCTTTCCTGTTATTAGATCATTATAAACTGTATTTATCATCTGGATATGGCATCCACAGGGTTCTTTTCCCCACCGTCGTTTCCCTCTTCCACCATCACCACCAGCTTATGAGGAAGACATATGACAGACTCTCCTGCATAGCAAATAGGCTTATGGCGGACACAGATCTTATCGGGGCAGTCCGCCTGAGCCATAAAAGCCTTTCCCTGACGGATCTCCACCCGATTATGAAAGCCATTCTCCGTGATATTAATCATCTGATCCTCATCCAGCGGCCATCGGCCATATTCCCTGCCATCAATGGTAACAAGAATACTGCGGCCCTCCTGACGTCCCAGTCGGGCAAAAAGCATAGCCCCGGCTGCCAGGACCACAATAGCCAGGATCAGAATGACATCTCCTCTTTTAATTAAAGCCAATCCATTTCTGCGCAATCCAATAGCCTCCCATGGTAATCTTGTGGAAAAGCCAGCTTCTGGAATCACTCAGTTTTCCAAGGGGGGTCCTCTTCATAGCTTTGTAAGCAGAAGGTGCATGATCCCTGATGTAGGCCCAAAGCTCATTCTTCTTTTCAGATGCCTCCGGATTTCCGTCCTTAATCAGTAAAACCGACGTAACCATGGTGATGGTCTGCAGATAATGAAGCATATACCTGCGCAGCTTTTTGGACCGGAACTTCTTTTCATGATCGGCATAGATATCCGTCATAAGCTTGTTGACCCGGATCTGCTGGTCGATCCTGGAGATCATGACGGTTTCATTGACAGACTGGTCTTCCCTGCCGATATAATATCGGTAAAAATCCACATCCAGATAATACATCTTCTTCACATAGGGCAGAGGCCAGAAAACAAAGAGATTATCCACATAAAAAGTATGGGCCGGCAGCTTAAAGCCAAAGCTCTTTAGAAGGTCGGTTCTGTAGATTACCGAATGCATCAGTATATTTTGGGAGGGACCGAAATGTCCGGTATCCTTCCAGGTAAAATAAGTCTCCTCCGGAAGGATGCCGTGATAGTGGATCACCTTCTTATGGTTAGCCCCCACCTTTTCATAGACATAGTTGGAGATCAGAAGATCCAGAGGCTCTTCCTCTTTTACGGCCTCCCTCAGGAATGCCAGAATCCTCTGGTAAGCATCGGGAGCCACCCAGTCATCACTGTCCACCACTTTATAGAAATACCCTCGGGCATGGGACAGACCTGTGTTAACCGCCTCCCCGTGGCCTCCGTTTTCCTGGTGAATGGCACGGACAATATCAGGATAGCGGGCCTGGTATTCGTCGGCAATTGCCCCGGTATCATCCCGGGATCCATCATCCACTATAAGGATCTCCACATCCTCGCCGCCCGGCAGCAGACTTTCAATACAATTTCTCATATAGTCCTGGGAGTTGTAACTTGGGACGGCGATTGACAGGATCTTCATCTCTACTCCACCTCTTTTCTCATTCATCGCTTATTCTGATGAATCATGCTCTCCATGAGCGGGTATATCCATTATTCCTCATATCCCCGGTAAATGATCTCATCCCTGCCAGGACCGTTGGAGATCATGGTGATGGGATAGCCGATCTCTTTTTCGATGAACTCGATGTAGTTGCGGCAATTTGCCGGCAGATCTTCATAATTCCGGATTCCCCGGGTATCGCACTTCCAACCCGGCAGCTTCTTGATCACCGGCTTAGCCCGATCCAGAAGATGGGTAACCGGGAAATCTTTGGTCACTTTACCGTCAATCTCATAGCCGACAACGACCGGTATCTCATCGAGATAGCCAAGGACATCAATGACGGTAAAGGCTACGTCGGTAGCCCCCTGCAGGCGGCAGCCATAGCGGGACGCCACACAGTCAAACCAGCCTACCCGGCGCGGCCTGCCGGTAGTGGCTCCGAATTCTCCTCCGTCTCCGCCTCTCCTGCGCAGTTCGTCGGCTTCCTCGCCGAAGATCTCGCTGACAAAAGCCCCTGCGCCGACCGCGCTGCTGTAGGCCTTAACCACCGTGATGATCTTCCCGATCTCATAGGGAGCAATACCGGCACCGATGGCTCCGTAGGAAGCCAGGGTTGAGGAGGATGTCACCATGGGATAGATTCCGTGATCCGGATCTTTCATCGTACCCAGCTGGCCTTCCAGAAGGATATTTTTCCCCTCTTTTATGGCCTGGTCCAGGTAGAGAGATACGTCACATACATAGGGAGCCACCATCTCTTTGTACTCCATCAGAGTATCGTAGAGGGCATTCCCGTCAATCAAAGGTTTATGGTAGAGATGCTCCAGGAGAACATTTTTCTGGGTAAGAACCCTGTCGATTTTCTCTCTGAGCAGGATCTCGTCCTCAAAAAGCTCGCTAACCTGGAAACCGATCTTCGCGTATTTATCGGAGTAGAATGGCGCTATCCCTGACTTGGTTGACCCGAAAGAAGCCTTGCCCAGGCGCTCTTCTTCATATTGGTCAAATAAAATATGGTAAGGCATCACCATCTGGGCCCGGTCCGATATCAGAATCTTCGGGGCCGGAACACCCTGGTCAATGATGGATTGATATTCTTTAAAGAAAACGGGAACATTCAGCGCCACACCATTTCCAATAATGCTGGTTGTATGGTCATAGAAAATACCTGATGGAAGGGTATGAAGTGCAAACTTGCCATACTTATTCTTGATGGTATGACCTGCATTTGCACCTCCCTGAAAACGAACGATAATATCCGAATGCTCCGCAAGAGTATCCGTGATCTTACCCTTGCCTTCATCTCCCCAGTTGGCGCCGACAATCGCTTTAACCAT
>CAMOVS010000154.1 GCA_946627575.1 uncultured Lachnospiraceae bacterium | reverse complement strand
GGTTCGGGACCTCTCCCCGAACACTGTGTCATTACCTGAATCAGTTGGGCATACGGGCAGAACTGACTGTCCTTAAAGGAAAGAATGACAGCCTGCCTGACCCCGCAGCACTGAAAGGGGGAGATTGTTTTATCCTGACCTTCTACAACAACCGTAACAATATCATGGATATGGTTCATACCATCTGCATTAGCAAGGGAAAAGACGGACAGTTCCTGGGCCATAATCTTTGGGGCAGCGGGGCCGGATCCCCCTGCCAGGACATCCGGGAGATGCTTCAGGACGCACAAGAGGGCCATGCCAAAGGCATAACCCTCATTACCATACACTATTAGTCCTATTCAAGGCCCTGCCTGGCACGACCCACAACTCTGCCCGGCACAAGCCACTGCCCTCTCTTGCATCCAGCCACAGATCAATACTTAAAGACAAAGTAGATCTCTGTTCTCCCTTCGGGTCCGCAGGTAGAGAAGCTGTAGCTTGATGCTCCTGACAGTTCGAAAAGGAATTTGAGATTCTCTTCTGAATAATTCTCCTTGCTGTAGTCGCCTACCATAACCCGGACAGTCTTGGGATGGTCTTTCAATTTCTCTTGCATATAGAAATAAAAAGCCTCATAATCATCGCAGAATGCTTCATTCAGAAGGTAATAGTCATAGACCAGGCTGTTGGCTGAGGGATAGTACTCTTTTTCCCAGATATGGTCCTTGGCGATGGCCTCATCCGACAGATTCAGGTAAGCGTACATGGGATGATCCTGGTCAGGTACCGGGTCGTCCCAGGTTACATCGACATGGTACCAGTGGTTCTTGATCTTAACCATATTCCACTCATGATCTACGCCATTTCCCACGCCAACGATGGTCTTACATTTGACGCCGGCCAGGTCACAAAGAAGCTTCATGGCCCTGGCATAGCCCGAGCAGACTCCCTTGCCATAAAGAAGGGGTCCTGCAGGGGAAGAAAGAAGATCCTGGTCTCCCTTTTCTTCTTCTTCCGTCGTATATACTGTATGACCTACCAGATAATCATGAAAATACTTTTCCTTCCGGTACTCTGAATTCTTATCCACCTTCATCCCATCCAGGATTTCCTGACATCGGGCGGCCAGTTTCACAGCCTCTTTTCGGTCAGAAGGGATCTCCTCATCGTTCAGAATATTTTTCTCCACATAATAGGCATCGGTCAGGCTGCAGGTCATTTTAACCCGGCGGTAAGAACCGAAATCCGTCGTCGTATAATTGGAGCAGGAACCATAGAAGGCTTCGGTACAGGAATTAATATTGTTGATGAAATTATCATCCAGCTCTTCCGTCAGGAAGACAAAGGACTCATGACCGGTCTCCAGCTGGTCATTGACATAGTCTACCAGTTCTTTCTCATCATTGATCATCTTGTCATCTTCAGAAGATGCCATCCTTTCCGATCCGGGAAGTTTGTGAAGCTGTCCTTTCCCGTATTGATAGATTCTGGACAGGAGACCGCTGTCCCGCATCAGAACCAGCCCGCCAATCAGGACCGCAACCAGAAGGATGCCCTGAAGAAGGGCAAAGAGGCAGCAGCCTCTTTTTTCTTTTGTCTCTCTTTGCTGCAAGGCCCTCACCTCCTTCCATCTACTGCCTTAGCTGCGATGACCGGCACCAGGAGATTCGTCGATCAGGAACCTCCATCAGCCAGTAAGGCTGCCCATACTAACTTATGTCGTAACTTATCTCACTATGTCACTCTTCTACAATACCGCGGAAATCCGCAGATTTCAACACGGTAAGCTCCTTATCACTTACGTCCAGGTTGCCGGCCAGCCGGTTGGCCTGGTTGACCACGGCCGCTTCGAAATAATTGCGGACACTCCTACCGTTGGCAAAGCGGTCGCCGTCCTTTTCTTTCATCCGGATAAAGTCTTCTTTAATCTGCTTCCTTACTGACTTACCCAGGGTATAGCCGGACTTGCCGCACATGCTGATGAAGATCTTCAGGAGCTCCTCGGGCGTGTAATCGTCAAAGTGAATGAATTTATTAAAGCGGGACCGGAGTCCCGGGTTGGAGTTGAGGAAATTCTCCATCAGCTCCGTATATCCGGCGACAATCACCACCAGATTGTCCCGGTTGTCTTCCATCTCTTTTAGAAGGGTATCCACGGCTTCCTGACCAAAGTCATTTCCCTCTTTGATCAGGGTGTAAGCCTCGTCGATAAAGAGGATTCCGCCTTTGGCCTGATCAATAACATCCTGGGTCTTGATGGCTGTCTGTCCCACATAACCGGCCACCATTTCCGACCGGTCCACCTCCACCAGCTGTCCTTTGGACAGAATGCCCAGCTCCCGGTAAATACCGGCCAGCATCCTGGCTACAGTGGTTTTACCGGTTCCCGGATTGCCGGTGAATACCAGATGCATGGACACCGGCATGACTTTTAAGCCCCGTTCTTTGCGGACTTTGGAGACCTGAAGCAGGTTGATCAGGGAGGAGACTTCTTTCTTAACCTCTTTTAAGCCCACCAGGGCATTCAGCTCCGCCATCCGCTCCTCCAGGCTGCGGTGGTCCTCCTGTTCCCTTCCCCGGTCAGCCGCCTCGGCAGATACTCCGTCAGCAGAAGCAGTGTGATCAGCCGTTCCGCTGCCGGCATCCCCGCCAAAGCGGGCGCATATATCCGCGTAATTCCTGATCCCGGATACCAGCTCTCTCTCCTCCGGCGCCAGATTCTTACTGAAATACTCATAATTCTTCTGGCCCATGGCAAAACCTTTTAGAGCAGCTGCTCTGGTATAGGCGCTGGCCTCAAGGTATTTCTTCTGACTGATCCCGTAGATACAGCCGATATTATTTAAAGAAGTAAGCACATGGGAATTTGTTTCCAACTTCTCTGTTTTCTCTATGTAAGACCTGTAATAATCGATCGCTTTACGCCAATGGGCTGTCGGCGCAAAGTCATCATAGAGGCAGGGATCATAGACCTTACCCAGGTCGAAAAGAGCCAGCAGACTGCCCTTCTCCGCTGCTCGAAGCAGATAATCCTTGGCTTCGTTGCGGTGGGCAGAATGCCTGTGAACCACATCCTCCAGGAAAGCATTGCCCACATTAAAAAGATAGTCACAATCATGCGGCTCCAGCTGACTGGCTTTCTGAAAGCGATCTGCTGCCTCCTCATATTTTCCTGCTTCAAAAAGGCGGAGGCCTTCTTTATTATATTCTATTGCACTGGAATTCCTGTCTTTACTCATAGATCATCTACCACGAAAAACGAAAAATTTACTCAACACATAATTGGCTACCGTAACCAGAACCTGAACGATCAGCTTTGCAATCTTATCACTCATTCCCAGACAGGTAACCGTGAGAAACATGACCGCCATATCCATAAACAAAGTTCCCAGTCTGGAAGCAAAGAAAGCACATGCCTCTCTGGCAACCGCCTGACTTTTGCTCTCAAAGACAAAGATCCGGTTGGTCACATAGGCAAAAGCCACCGCACAGATCCATGACAGGATATTGGCCGCCTGAAGCTGCAGGGCATCTCTGGGATTCAGGAAGGTTAGAACACTTCCATAATATACAGCAAGGCTGACAACCGTGGTCAGACCGCCCACAATTAAATAATTGATGATCTCTTTATGTTTCCGATAAAAATCTAACATGATACTCACTTATATTCACAACGATCCCGAACCTGACCTTCCAAGCATAAGACAGGTTCCTTCATCGTTAATCATCTCTTAGAAAGAGATCTCAGAATCTTCGCAAGCGAATGATCCTGAGATCTTCTTAATCACTATTATATCCGAATTCTATCTCAGATACAAGACCGGCTCTTGCCGTGCCCTTTTCACTTGCACGGGCGTAATCGGGTCCTATACGACCACGAAGAACTTGATCAGGAAGAGAGCTGAGATAACATAAGTCAGAATGGATACGTCCTTGGCACGACCGGTAAATACACAGATAACGGTGTATGCAATCATTCCAAGACCGATACCATGTCCGATGGATCCGGAGATCGGCATGGCAATCAGCATCAGAGCTACCGGAACCAGCTGCGTAATATCAGTAAAATCAATCTTGCTCAATCCACCCAGCATGAGTACGCCTACATAGATCAGAGCAGAAGAGGTAGCTGCAGCCGGAATCAGGGCTGCGATAGGTGCTATGAAAGTACAGGCAAGGAAAAGGATACCGGCTGTCAGAGCCGTAAGTCCTGTTCTGCCGCCTGCCTCCACGCCGGAAGCAGACTCAACAAAAGTGGTAACTGTGGAAGTACCGGTCAGAGCACCGGATATGGTACCAACCGCATCAGAGATCAGGGCCTCCTTCATGTTGGGCATGTTGCCATCCTGGTCCAGCATGCCGGCCCGGCTTGCCGTACCAACCAGGGTTCCGATGGTATCAAACATATCGATCATGCAGAAGGTGATGATCAGAGTAACCGCTGTGAAGACACCAATCTCAAAGAATCCCGGAAAATTGAACTTAAATAAAGTGGTATCTACCATATCCTTTACCGGGGGAACAAAAGATGCTCCTTCAAGAGCGGCGAAGGGATTGGTACCAAGGAAGGCTGC
>CAMOVS010000153.1 GCA_946627575.1 uncultured Lachnospiraceae bacterium | reverse complement strand
GCCTTCTATCTCATTCAGGCTGGCTATTGCTTCCGCCGGGTCCCGGACCAGTTGAATCCGATCATAATCATAGGCAATCTCGCTCCGCTCCTGCCGCTCGTAGGGGATGCCGGTGATCCGGCATGCTTCCTTGACCGTCCTGCTGACTACCTGGGCAAAGGGGTGGGAGGCATCGATGACCCGCCTGACATCATGAAACCGGATCATATTCACGAAACCATCCAGATCCAGCCTCCCGATATGGACGTCTATCGGATAGCGGGCCAGCATCTCGGCTCCCAGTTCCGTGGCGACGGAAGCCAGAATCCGGCTTCCCTCCGCCAGCTTTTCTTCGATGACCGCCCTGGAATCCGCTGTTCCGGCGATCACCAGGATGTCGTAACTCATAGCTCTCCCTTAATCACCATGGTTGTGAAATATCCATACTCCCGGTCAGGATCAATGGGCCCCACATACTCCCCTTCCATACCGACATTGCTGATGATAACCGCCTTGTCCTCCCGGCCTCTTGCCTTGAGAAGATCATAGACATCCTTCACATGATTGCCGACTTTCATGATTACCAGGTTCTCAAAGAGATCGATGATCTCCTCCACCTGGTTGATTCCTTTCAGAGAAGGAATCACGGCAAATCCGTCATTGCCCTCTACGATAGAGATGTTGGCCTTGCTGGCGCCGGCGCAGAAAGAAGGAATACCGGAAACCATTTCCACATCATATCCGTCCTCCCTGAGCATGCGATGAACGTAAGAATAGGTGCTGTAGATACCGATATCTCCCAGAGCCAGCATAGCGATGGTCTTTCCCTGGTCCAGTATAGCCCTGACCTTCTCCATAGCTTCCCTGCGGCAGGCCTCTCTTTTGGCCTTGTCCGGATCCATCCTGAAAAGGACCTTCACGACCTTCTCATCCGGGATCTCCGTTACGCCTCTGGCAATATTAAGAGCCACACTGACTTCTTCTTCATCCTTAACCGGAACGGCAACTACATCTGCTTCCTGAATCAGGCGGACAGCTTTGTATGTCATGTATTCCGGGTCTCCGGGGCCTACGCCGATTCCATAGATTTTACCTCTCATCGTATTTCACTCTCTTTCTATTTATAATGTTTATAATGTGATAATCCTTTGCTCCTACTCCTCTTCTTTGGGCAGAATCCTTTCCGCCTCCCGGGCATGGTCCGCATAGATCTGTCCGATCAGGTCAATCTCCCCTAGCCCTTTCAGGATCAGCTCAGTCTCATATCCGGCATCCTTGAGTTTGGAATTCCAGGTGTCTTTTTCCTCTCCTGCAAGGTCATTGCAGGCATGGTCTCCAGCCACCACCATCAAAGGCATGGCATAGATTTTCCGGAAGGCCCTTCTCTTTAAGCGTCGGATCAGATAGTCCACATTGAGAAAGCCTTCCACCGTTCCGACAAAGACGTTGGCATAGCCTACGTCCCTGAGCACATGCTCAAAGAGTGTGTAGATATTGTCCGCCTTGTGTTCCGTTCCGTGTCCCATAAGAATAAGGGCCTCGTCGGTCTTCAGCTGCCGGGGCAGTTCCGACATGACGATATCCGCCGTCTTCAGATAATCTTCTTCCGAGGTCAGAAGGGGCTTGCCCATGCGGATCCGCGGAATCCTGGCCGCATATCTTTTAAGGATATCCAGGATCTTATTGTACTCAAGACCGCTGATGATATGGGTGGGCTGGCAGAGCACTTCCTCGTAGCCTTCCCCGGCCAGCTGATCCATAAGGGTTTCGGGATTGTGAATATCGACTCCCTGTCTGCTCAGCTTTCTTATGATCATGCCGGAAGTAAAAGCCCGGAAAAAGTCGTAATCGGGAAATGCTTCTCTGCATATCTTCTCAATGTTGCTGATTGCTGCCATTCCCTTCTCGTAGGAAGTGCCGAAGCTGACGATCATTAATGCCTTCTTACTCATCTCTTGTCTCCTGTCGCTTAGTCTTTCTGGTGTTACTATTCATCAACCTGCCATACGTCAAATACCAGGCCGTCCCTGCTCCGGACCCATAAGACAGCTTCGATGCTTATAGCTGAGTCAGATAGGACGTCTGCCTGTCAGATGTCGGCCGTAAAAATCATGACGGGGTTGTTGGTGTCCATCACATGATAGCGGCCGATAACCTTGCTCCTGCCCACCGTGGCCTGAATCAGTGTATAAGACGGGTCATAGCTTCCGATCAGGTCGGCCGTTTCCGCAATGGTCTCAAGTGTGACCGCAGAGAGGACGACTCTCACCTTCCCCGGCCTTGCAGCTATGTGGTCCAGGATCTCCTTCATCTGTCCGGTGCTGCCTCCTACGAATACTCTCTGAGGATCCGGAAGGTCCTGAAGGCAATCCAGGGCGCTGCCATGATGAACAAAGAGATTGTCCGCGCCAAACTTATCACGATTCTTGTAAATAAGACCAACTGCCTCCTGGGATTTTTCCACAGCGTGAACCTGGCCAAAAGGCGCCTGGCGGGCGCACTCGATGGATACCGATCCGGTGCCGGCACCAATGTCCCAAAGGATATCATCCGCGCCAACCTCCATTTTCAGAAGGATCAGGGCCCGGATCTCCTCCTTGGTCATGGGAGTTTTCCCTCTCTCGAATTCCCTGTCAGCCAGAAGACAGGGCCTTGTTACCGGGCGGGGATCCGGATTAATAATGGCAGCCACGCACAAGGACGGAAAAGTCATATCGGCAATCTCTTTGGGAGATCCGGTTACCAGCATCTGGTCCTCATAGGAAAGGTTTGCTCCCGCACAGATCTTTACATGGTCCAGATGGTAATCCATCATGATACCGGCCAGCCAGGCCGGATCCTGATCTTTGCCGCAGAGGAAGAAAACCTTGGCTTTCTCCGTCACAGCAAGAGCGATCGAACCCGGGCTCTTCATCCTGCCATGGACGCTGATGATGGCGGCCTCTTCCATGGTCTCCCCAAAAGCAGCCCCCAGCATCTGTAAGGACCCGATTCCCGGCACAACTTCCATCTGCCAGTTGCTGCTGATCTCATCGTGGAGAATGGTATTGTAAAGGCTGTACATAAGAGGATCGCCGCTGACAGCCAGCACCACGTTTCGCCCGGATACCAGTATTTCATCGATCTTCTTCAATGTATCAGCAATTTTGCCCATAGGAATGTATGCTGCACCGGTCTTTGGTCCGCACAGCTCCTCAAGCATGGGCAGGACTCTGCGGGCACCAATGACCGCAGAAGATTCTTTCATGCGGCGGATAACCATAGGCATTACGTATTCCGCACTTCCCGGTCCGATCCCGGCAATTGTTAATCTGCTCATTCCTTACCTCCTGCCTGCAGGCTTTGATCTCCCTTAGCCGGAACCAGCACCCTTTCAAGAACCTCCGGGGCATTGGGACTATGCGCCAGCAGTTCATTGCTGCTATCCAATAGGATAATGGCTACTTTAGCCTCGTGTCTGGCGGTTTTCTCACAGTACTCGGAAGCCCGCCTGGCAATATCCGGCCAGATATCCGACAGCCCCTCTTCCCTGATAATGGATAAGGCGGCCTTGGTCGTCAGACATCCATATAACCTTCGGATCACCTCGAGGGGAGCACCGTGGAGAGCGGCATGGGTGCATATGGTCTCGATTCTTCCATCCGAGACATGGCTGTGGGTGTTCATGGTGCCGCCGGCCACCTTGACCAGCTTGCCTACAAAGCCCCCGATCAGGATATGGGTAAAGCCCAGATCCACAGCCTGCTCAATCATATAGCCTATATAATTGCTGACCTGAAGAATGCAGGTAAAAGATCCGAAATGTCTCTTCAAAGCCTCTTCCCCTGTTCCTCCCAGCACAAAAAGAACCGATCTGCATCCTCTCCTGGCATAGACCGACAGCTCGGCCACCAGGGAATCCTTCATAGCTTCTTCGCTCATAGGCCTGACGATGCCGGTCGTCCCCAGGATGGATATTCCATTCACGATACCAAGACGGGGATTAAAAGTCTTTTTAGCAATCTCGGCCCCTCCCGGAACCCTCACATGAACCACCGCAGCCCGGCTGCCTATAATCTTGCGCAGGGCTTTGACCGTCATATCTCTGGGAACCGGGTTGATCGCAGGCTCTCCTACAGGATATTTCAATCCATCCTGGGTTATGATTCCCACGCCCTCTCCACCGGAAAAGGTGATCTCTCCGTCATGATCCATTATTTCAACCCGGGTGATGATCTGGCAGCCTGTGGTGACATCCGGGTCATCGCCTCCATCTTTCACGATGGCACAGGCTCCGTACTCCTTGGGTATGACATCCAGATACAGGGTCTTGCCTATGGGCGTATCCACCCGGATGACCGGCGGACAGGTCCCCGTGGTCTGCCAGAGGGCCGAAGCACTGGCCCCGCCCGTCATGCAGGAACCGGTGGAAAAGCCTTCTCTTAGTTTTTTTTCCATAAGCTTCTCCAAAAGCTTGATATAAGTTTATAAATATTTATAAGCGGTAAAGCATAGCGTTGCATATGGTAGCCGCAATATTGATTCCGCCCTTTCTTCCTCTGGGCACTATGTAAGGAACACCGGCCTCCATAATCAGTTCTTTGGATTCT
>CAMOVS010000152.1 GCA_946627575.1 uncultured Lachnospiraceae bacterium | reverse complement strand
TCACAAGCTCCCGTCTGATAACGCTCCGCGAGAGTGTCTTGAATATGAAGCCTTCAACTTCCGGAATGTCCGGGAGCTAGTGTTGATAGAATAGAAAGGCAGTATAGATCGATATGAGAAGAAGCGAGAAAAAGCATAATCAATTCATAGAGATTATGGGCACTCTGAAAAGGGTTTTTCTGAAGCTCTGGCTCCGGCTGCCTATACGGCTGAGGGCAGCGTTGATCATCATTGCAGCATTTCTGCTGGTATCCGGCATTTATAATAAGATGATCCACGGAAGGACATGGATGAGCCGTACCACGATTAACGGGGTGGATGTCTCCGGCAAAACAATAGACCAGTCTCTTGATCTTCTGCCGGACGGAAAAGACTACAGTCTGCTGATTCACGGGCGCGGTGACCGGGATCTGACGATACTGGCTTCTGATATCGGCTACCATATCAGTATGGACCGAGATAAGATGGAAGATTTCTTTAAGAAGCAGCATGCCCTGATCCGCTTCCCCTGGAGTTCCCGCAGCTATAAAGTGAAAGGTGTCGCAGACTATGATGAAGCTTTGCTTACCAATTATCTCGACCAATGTCTTTTTATGAAAGGGAGCGAAGACTATCCCATCACCGAACCGGTTTCGGCTGATGTGGTTTACTCTAAAAAAGAAAAAAAGCCGGTCGTGAAGAAGGAGGTATACGGCAACAGCCTGAATAAAGATGTCTTCTGCAAGGCAGTGGAGGAAGCGATCAAAGATGGCGTGAAAGAAAT
This sequence comes from uncultured Lachnospiraceae bacterium, assembly GCA_946627575.1. Classification (GTDB taxonomy): domain Bacteria; phylum Bacillota; class Clostridia; order Lachnospirales; family Lachnospiraceae; genus Anaerobutyricum. The sequence goes on along the minus strand of CAMOVS010000152.1, from coordinate 3,807 downwards.
AGATCTGGATGATAAGGACAGTTATCCGGATATGTACAAGGCCCCCGGTCTGACCAGTGACAGCAAGGAGATTAAGCAGGGCGTCGAGGACTACAAAGCCTATATCAACCGCTATATCTGCTGGGATATGTGGGAGGGGGAGACTTATACCATCACGCCTGACCAGATACTGGATCTTGCCTATTATAAAGACGGAAAGATGGCCTGCCGGATCTATAAGCTGGAGAAAATAATCCACAAACTCTGTGACAAATACAGGACCGCAGGAAAAGACCGGAACTTTGTCACCCATAAGGGGAAAACCGTCAGGATAACAGAAGGAGACTATGGCTGGAACATGGACTATGCAAAAACGCTGGATCAGGCGGAGACAGCTCTGGCCGAAAATCTGGATGCCGATGCAGCAGACAGGTATCTGGCAGATCCATCGGAAAGCAACCGGGCCCAGGTGACCGTACATCTAAAGCCTCAGTACAAGACGGAAGCCTTTCGCCGGGACGATAAGACTTATCAGGAATGGGATCCGGATACCTATACGGAAGTTTCCATCGCAGAGCAGAAGGTCTATGTCCACAGAAAGGGGAAAATAGCCTTCTCCTGCCGGACCATATCGGGACTTCCGGTGGAAGGCAGGGAAACCGGCAAGGGAGTCTACTCTGTCAAGGGAAGGAGCAAAGACCGGGTCCTCAAGGGCGACGACTATGAAACTCCGGTAAAATACTGGATTCGCCTGACCACAAGCGGAACCGGATTTCACGCGGCCCCCTGGCAGCAGTGGGACAAATGGTCCAGAACCTACTACAAGAAGCATGGGTCTCACGGATGTCTGAATCTGACGGATGCGGATGCCAAGAAGATGTATGAGATCCTGGAAAAGGGGGAAGCGGTCTTTATCTACTAAATCAAATAAAGGAAAGGATTATGAACGATAGATCATTGAAAAGCCAGGGCCTGCCGGGTGCTATAGTGATGCCGGGCAGAGCAGGTATATTTGCAGAGAGACTCTTGCTGACAGGAATATTTATAGCAGCCATCCTGCTGGCAGCTATGCATGTTCAGGCGGCCTTCCCGTATGATATGGAAGAAAAAGCTTTGATGGCCAAGGCGGTGGACCCTTCGGAGGATGCCGATGTCATTGTTTTTAATGACAGTGAGCTGATGGACTACAAGGAGACGGTTCCGGCTGATGAATTCAAGATCCGCATCTATAAGGCGGATGGAGAGGCCCTTTACGGCGATTATGAAAGCGGGGATGGTGGAGGCAGCGGCTGGATCTCAGAGGATTCGGTGGTATTTGATCCGGATTTCGATCATGTATATGCCACGGTCCGGGATAAGATGGCCATCTATACCGATGCTTCCTGCAAGACCAAAAGGACCTATATCGAAAAGTACTCGGGTGTCATCCTGATCGGCAAGGAAGGGGAAAGCCGGCAGGTAATCTATGATAAAGGGGACCGCTATGCCATCGGATGGATGAAGAGGACGGAGTACAAGAACTCTCTCAAGTATGACGGCCGGCAAAAGCAGGTTCTGGCCGATGGGGCGTATCATTTTCGCTGCGGCTACCGGGATGATGACTCGGGAGGAGCCCTGATCCAGCGTGAATTCAAGGCCTGTCCTGACCGGATCTTTGTGCTCACCCATCTGGGAGATAACTGTTACCGGATCTGCGACCAGGAGACGGGCAAATACCTTCAGGTTAAAGGAAAATGGAGCAAGGGAAGCTGGACCCCGGTCTGGGAAGACCAGCCCGATGACCGTTACGGATCTTTCCGAATCAGCCGGATCAACGGCTCCTTTACTATTCAGAGTAGTCTGTCAGGAGGATTCTATGCCAGAACCCCTGAAGGAAGGGAAAGGCTGCTGGCTAATTCCAGAAGCATCTACAGTCACTGGCGGCCTGCGGCAGTCCGGAGGATGGTCAATCTGGACCAGCCCTTTGTATTCACCCAGTATGACCCCGGATGGTGTGCCAGCCCCTATGGCAGCGAGGGCTGCATCGGCACCTCCGGATGCGGGATTCTGGCGCCGGTGAATGCGGTCTATGCCTTGTCCGGCCAGTATATGGATGTTATGGAATTGGCAGACTACGCCGTGGATAAGCACTACCGGGTGGAAGGCAGCGGTACCAGAGAGGAAGTGTTCGAAGCCTTTGCCCGTCGGTTCGGTAAGAAATACGGCTTTGCCTGGGACGGCCAGGGAAAGAAGCTGAAGACTTTGAAAAAGAAGCTTAAGGAAGGCAAGGTGGCGGTGACCTATGTCCCGGGACATTATGTCTGTATCGCTGCCTATGATGAGAAGACCGACCGTTATCTGCTTTTGGATTCCAACTGCCTGCCCAAGAGAAAAGACACCCCTTACGGAGACTGGATCAAGCCCGACCGGCTGATAGAAGGAACCCTCCAGTCCCAGGGATATTATTTCTACAGATTAAGAGATGAATGATGGTAAGAGGACGGCTTATGGCAGAAAAGCCCGGAGATGAAAAGGAATTTCAATCCGGGCTTATGCATGGACAAGGCAGGAACAGCCGGCACGTATTACAGAGGAGAGAAATTCATCAATGTCCGGAATAGGCGGACTGGACAAAATGTGCAAAAACACATAGAATACTCATGGTATGTCCTGTCGAAGCGGACTTCCTCTGCTGTGAGGGGCAGGCCTATAAAGATTTGATCGATTCATTGATTACTAGGATTGTTTACAGAGGTGATAGAGATGAACCATTATTATCAGCCGGAGATCGAGACGGCGCCAAGAGAGGAAATCGTAAAGATCCAGAATGAAAAAATAGTAAAGCAGGTACGGCATGTCTATGATCATGTTCCCTATTACCGGGACCTGATGATCAAGAAAGGTGTGAGCCCGGAGGATATACAAAGTATAGAAGATATCAGGAAACTCCCCTTCCTGACCAAGGATGACTTAAGAGAGTCTTATCCTAATGGGCTCCTGGGAACGGATATTAAGAAATGTGTCCGCATTCATTCTACTTCCGGCACGACCGGCAAGAGGGTTGTAGCATTCTATACTCAGAAGGATGTGGATATGTGGGAAGAGTGCTGTGCCAGGGCGATCACGGCCGCAGGAGGCACCGATGAGGATGTCTGTCAGGTTTGTTATGGCTATGGATTATTTACCGGAGGTTTCGGCCTCCACGGCGGGTCTCACAAGGTGGGCTGCCTGACCCTGCCCATGTCCTCCGGCAATACGGACCGTCAGATCCAGTTCATGATGGATATGGGCGCCACCATCCTTTGCTGTACCCCTTCTTATGCTGCTTATATCGGAGAATCCCTTGCTGAGAGAGGATATAAGCCGGAGGACAATAAACTCAAAGCCGGTATCTTCGGGGCAGAGCCCTGGACCGAGGAGATGAGACGGAACATAGAGCAAAGTCTGGGCATCAAAGCCTACGATATCTATGGACTTACGGAGATCTCTGGTCCGGGTGTTGCTTATGAGTGCCAGGAACAGAAGGGCATGCACATTAATGAGGATCATTTCTACGTAGAAGTTATCAATCCGGAGACAGGCGAGGTTCTGCCGGAGGGAGAGAAGGGAGAGCTGGTCTTTACTTCTCTGGACAAGGAAGGGTTCCCCCTTCTCCGCTACCGGACCAAGGACATCTGCATCCTGTCCCGGGACAAATGTTCCTGCGGAAGAACCTTTGTCAGGATGACCAAACCTCTGGGACGCAGCGATGACATGATGGTAATTCGTGGAGTTAACGTCTTCCCCAGCCAGATCGAGACCGTCCTTCTTTCGGAAGGTTATGCGCCTAATTATCAGATCGTGGTGGAC
>CAMOVS010000151.1 GCA_946627575.1 uncultured Lachnospiraceae bacterium | reverse complement strand
GCTATCCCCACGAGTTCTCCGGAGGACAGAGGCAGCGTGTCGGCATTGCCAGGGCTCTGGCGGTTGACCCGGAATTCATCGTCTGTGATGAGCCTATCTCCGCCCTTGATGTGTCCATCCAGGCCCAGGTCATCAACATGTTTGAAGATCTGCAGGAGAGCATGGGACTGACTTATCTGTTCATCGCCCACGACCTGTCCGTGGTCAAGCATATCTCCAACAGGATCGGCGTAATGTATCTGGGTAAGCTGGTGGAGCTGGCCGACAGCTATGAGCTGACCATGCACAGCATGCATCCATACACCCAGAGCCTGATATCGGCTATTCCTATCGCAGACCCTATTCAGGCCAGGAAGAATAAGCGAATCGTCCTGGAGGGTGATGTGCCAAGCCCCCTGAACCCGCCTTCAGGCTGCCGCTTCCGGACCAGATGTCCCTATGCGGATGAACAGTGTGCCTGCGAGACGCCGGAGTTTAAGGAAGTTAAGCCGGGGCACTTTGCCGCCTGCCATCATCTGGACAAGTGCAATTAATAAAGGATCACAGGACAATGATTCACGATGAGGGAAGTCAATCGTCATCATGGTCCTTTTGAACCGGATATCATCACATCTTTATGATAAGCACCATCCGGCGGATGGTTCTTATATAATGCCTGCTTATCAGGCAAATAATTAAAACCCAAAGGAGGAGGAAAAATGGGAAAGAAACTATTAGCGGTTCTGCTTGCCGCAACGATGGCAGTAGGACTTGCTGCCTGCGGAAGCTCAGGCTCAACAGGTTCCGGCAAAGCCGGTGAGAGCACAGGCGCTGCTGCCGGTTCAGCTGGAGAAAAGGAATTAAAAGTTCAGGTTGGACCTAACCCGGAGACGGTAGATCCCGCTCTTAACAGCGCTGTTGACGGCGGCAACATGATTCTCCATGCATTTGAGTGCCTGCTGACTGTCGGCGAAGACGGTACCCTTCAGCCTGGATGCGCAGAGACATGGGAAGAGTCTGAAGATGGTCTTACATGGACCTTCCATCTGAGAGATGGCTTAAAATGGTCTGACGGATCCGATCTTACAGCAGAAGACTTTGTCTACAGCTGGAAGCGTGTATGTGATCCCAAGGTAGCAGCTCCCTACGCTGAGACCGTTCTTGGTATGGTTAAAGGTTACAAGAAAGCCATTGAAGGTGATCTGGACGCTCTGGCAGTAACAGCACCGGATGCTAAGACTCTGAAGGTTGAGATGGATAGTCCATGTACTTTCTTCGGAAGTCTGGCTGCTTTTGCAACCTTAAGCCCCGTACAGAAAGCCACCATCGAAGCTAACGGTGATGCATGGGCAGTTGCTCCTGAGACTTATGTCAGCAATGGTCCCTTCTACATGACCGAGTGGGAGCAGGGTTCTCACATTACTTTCAGCAAGAACCCCTACTACTGGAACAAGGATGCTGTCAAGCTTGATAAGCTGACATTTGTTCTGATCGAAGATGCCAACGCTGCTTACAGTGCTTATCAGACAGGTGAGATCTCCTTCATCAAGGACGTTCCTACAGAAGAGATCCCCAGCCTGCAGGGCAATGAAGAGTTCCATGTAGATCCGATCATCGGAACCTACTACATCAACCTTAACTGTGACAAAGACATATTCAAAGATGCCAAAGTCCGTAAAGCTTTAAGCCTTGCCATCGACCGTAAGTATGTTGCTGAGACGATCATGCAGGGTACCTACAGCCCGGCCGGCAGCTTTATTGGACCAGGCTGGCTGGATACGGATGACTCTGAATTCGAAGCAAAGGCCAATGGCGGCAAGCCCTACATCGATGTGGACAATTATAAGGCGAACCTGGAAGAGGCCAAGAAGCTTCTGGCTGATGCCGGATATCCCAACGGAGAAGGCTTCCCCAAGATCAGCTACTCCACCAACGACAGCGGATATCACAAACCGGTTGCAGAATACCTGCAGCAGGCATGGGCTCAGCTGGGCATTGATATGGATGTTAACATGGTAGAGTGGGCTTCCTTCACTCCCATGCGTCGTAACGGTGAGTATGACGTAGCAAGAAATGGCTGGGTAGGAGACTACACCGATCCTTCCAACATGCTTGACCTGCTCTACTCCACCAACGGCAACAACGATGGTAAGTACAACAATCCTGAGTATGACAAGGCTATGGAAGAGTCCAGATCAACGGTAGATCCTGCTGCTCGTTCAGCAGCTCTTCACAAGGCAGAAGACATTCTTATGGAAGATGCCGGATGTATCCCGGTAGCTTACTACAATGACTTCTACCTGCAGAGCCCCAAGATCACAGGTATGTGGCACTCCACCACAGGATACTGGTACTTCATGTACGCAGACATCGCTGAATAATTCATAAGCGAAATACATATTGTATTGACCGGGAAGGGACTGCCGACAGGCAGTCCCTTTTCTATTATAAGGTTTGTGAAATCCTTAAATAACGTCTGGCACCTAAAGCATCAGCAACAAATAAAAGTCTTTCTATATAATGACATTTCATGTTCAATCCTGTATAATTATCAATATCTGAGATGGCAAATATGAATAACAATCTTATAGAGAGGTATGCTATGACAAAAAAAATAATTGCTATTAATGCCGGTCCCAGAAAGAGATGGAATACAGATACTCTCTTTGACCCCGAGTCCAAGTACAGACGGCATGAGACGGTTTTCCCCCGGGAGTGCAGGAAGGTGTATGAGATGGGAGCCGCCCTGGTGAATCGATAGATAATAGAATTCCGACAGCTATGATTCGTTAAAGCTGAAAAAGTATCTATAAAAGGATAGTATCGGAAAGGATTAGAAAATGAATATGAAAAAAATTACATCGCTCATTATGCTGGTGATTTTGGCTTTGCTGCTGGCAGCCTGCGGCGGCAGCGCTAAAGATAGTAGGGAAAGCGAAGAAAGTGAAAGTCCAAAAGCTGAAAAGGCTATCAGCAAGGCCTTTAATGCAGAGACCCAGGACCATTTTAAAGAAGATATGAAGCTCATCTCAATAAATGGTAAGTATAAAATAGAAACAACCGGCCAAAAGGATGTCTATAAGGTAAGCGGAGACATGAATCTTCATGAAGCTGACGATGGCCCCAGATGGAGCACGATTGTTAAAGGCACCTGTAAGGTGGAAGGAGAAAAATGCACGATCACCAGTGCAGAGTGGAGTGATTTGACCAAGGTTGAAGAATGAGATAGGAGAAACTCATGCACATAAGAAAAGCAGCAAGACAGATCACATTCCTTCTGCTGGCGGTCTTAAGCGGTCTGCTTATATCAGCCTGCAGCAGCCAAAAAGCGTCTTCCCGTGATCGAAGAAAAGCTCTCGAAGCTTACAGGAAAGTTCTGAGCAGCCAATCAAAGATGAAAGACTATACTCAGATTCCCTATAGTCAATATCAGGAAGATAATCAATTCGGCCTGGTTGATATCAACAGGGATGGGATACCGGAGATGCTGGTCACTACCGACAGCTGTTACCACACAGTTCTCTTATCCTATATATCCGGTCAGGCAGAGCTTGTTGACTCCAACCTTGCAGGAGGCACAGACACAGGCGGTTATCGCTTTTACCCCTGGCAATCAGTATACTATACGGAATCCATACACGGCAGTCATATAAGCAGCTATTGCCGCTTTGACGGTAAAGAAAGCAGACTGTTATGTCAGCGCTATGACAGTGATATATCCCCTGAAAACAGTGAAACTACATATTCTGTAGAGGGCAAGGAGGTTTCTGCCGACAAGTATGAGAACTACCTGAGCCGATTAACGAAAATCCTGAAAGAAGAGCCGGTGAGTATGTATGAGATCACTGAAGAGAATATCAGGGAGTATCTGAGATAATTCTGAAAAGCACTTTTCTATCATGGAAGGTCTTACCTTGCTGCAAGAGGGTCATGGCTTGTCGAAAGGATAATCATATGAAACGAATTCAGAATAATCATCCAATAATTGTACTACTGACACTATCAATGATTATGCTTTCATTAGCGGCATGCCATTCGCCAGCTTCTGTATCCTCGAAGAAGAATACAAACCAAACTCAATCGGATGAAATAGTAGATATAGAAGCAGAGGCTCTCTCAGAGATCAAGGGGCCTTATGATGGCACGCAAGACAGTCCATGGCTGCAGGCCCTGCACAAGACTGCAGCAAGCATGGCAGACAATCATTTTCAATATAATACCAGCGAGATCCGGAGCTCCATGGACAAGGCGATCGATGGCAACCGGCATGGAGACTGTGCCCATTTGATCAGCTGGTCTTTGCAGGAATATGGCATACTCAAAAAGGGCCAGACTTTTTACTCCAAAAAGAACGGGAGCCTGTCCTGCAAAGAAGAGAGCAAATGCTATAAAAAACTGAAAAAAGGCTGTGAGATTATAGATGCAGGAGGGATCTCCTGTGCTAAAACAGAAAAACTGAAAGACATCCTTCATGTAGGAGACATCTGCTGCTACAACCTTCATATGAACGTGGTAGCCGGAGTGGATGACCAGGGAAATATCCTTTACTATGATGCAGGTCTGGTGCCTACCGAAAAGAAAAAGGGAAAGAAATGGTATACTCAGAAG
>CAMOVS010000150.1 GCA_946627575.1 uncultured Lachnospiraceae bacterium | reverse complement strand
CTTGGAGGCTCCCAGAACTTCCTTATGGTAGTCCGGCTTGCTTTCAAGGCCTTATCGATGGCATAAGCGGACTCGATGGGACCGCCGACCAGGTAGGTGTAGGCTTCGCCCTCCGGGATGGAGAACATTTTTGTGAAATATGTCCCGGCTCTGGGCATGGTCTGAGCATAAAAGGCCATGGACGGATTGTCATCAAAACAGAAAAGGGCACTATTGCGCTCGATATAATCCCTGACATAGTGAAGACCATTCCTTACATCCTCCACGGACGGTCCGGAAAAAATGACTTCAACCTTGCCGCCATAACGGCTCCAGGAACAGCCATCTCCTCCGTAGAAAGTCTCCGCCTTCCTCACGGAAATTCTTGCCTTCTTGCTGGCATCATCCACCGCCAGATAAGCCACATCATCATTATCCGCCGTGAATAAACCCACACTATCATGGTCATCAGGGATAAGGTAAACCCTGCGGAATTCCGGGGATATACGGGCCAGGAGCTTCTGGCTCACCATATGTGTTTTCACAGGAGTCATGTTCATATCTTTTTCCTTTCCCGACCGGATGGACCGATAAGAAGAACGGCCCTGGCTGACCCGGATACTATGGAATAATCATATCATTTCCCAGGCCGCAGCGATTGGAAAATGCCTTACCGAACTTGCAAAATACAGTAATTAACAAAGAGAGAAGATAGAGGTCATGGATATGCTGAGATCTACGGAAAAGCACGGGACAATCTTGATAATTCACCGGCCCTGAGTATAATAGTTATTGACGGCTTCGGAATCATTGGTCCGAAGGTCTAGATGAATGTAAATATAATTATAATAGAGGGGGTAATGATTAATTGGCTGTAAAAAACGTGGGCAGCTCTTATAGCCGGAAGCTGAATAAGCGGAGAAAGGCTTATCAGGCTTCCCTTGTCCGTGACAAAGAAGCCGGCAGTAAGCCGGCAGATCCGGCTGACGATAATGCCGGGCAGACGGATCGCCAGGTTCGCTTGAACAAGTACCTGTCCGATGCCGGCGTCTGCTCCAGAAGGCAGGCTGACCGGATGGTGGAGGAAGGCCGGATTCTGGTGGACGGAAGGCCTGCAGTGCTGGGTCAGAAGGTAAACGAAGACCAGGAGATTACCGTGGATGGCCGGCCTGTTGCCGTCCAGGATAAAAAGGTCGTTCTGGCCTACAATAAGCCCATCGGTATCGTCTGTACTGCCGAAAAGAGAGAGAAAGATAACATCATCCAAGCCATATCCTACCCGATACGGATCTACCCGGTAGGACGGCTGGACAAGGATTCGGAAGGCCTGATACTCCTTACCAATGACGGCGATCTGATGAATGAGATCCTGAAAGCGGCCAACCAGCATGAGAAGGAGTATATCGTCAGGGTCAACCGGCCTGTAACCAACCATTTTCTTAAGGAGATGTCCCAGGGTGTTGATATCGGTGATGCAGTGACAGCCCCCTGCAGGTTGGAAAAGACCGGGCTGAAGAGCTTCCGCATTATCCTGACCCAGGGGCTGAACCGCCAGATCCGGCGCATGTGTCAGGCACTGGATTACAGGGTGACCGGCCTTCGGCGCATCCGTGTGATGAATGTGAAAATTGGAGACCTGCCCCTGGGAGAATACCGTGAGATCCGGGGAGAAGAACTCTATGAGCTTTATTACAGAACCGGAGTCAAGCCTCATTTTCCCTTGCCCTGCGAAGCGCCGGACAAGGACCGGCCCATATTAAAAGCTTAGCAGTGCAAAAGCACCGCGCTACAGAGTATATAAGAGCACAGCGCAGGCCGGATCCGGTCCGCCTGGGGTTGGAAAAGCCGGCTCCCCCGGCGAGAGTGCTATAGAAAGGTAAAGAGATGGATCGAAGAAAACGAATGTCAGAACTGGTAGACCTGCTGAACAAGGCTGCCAAAGCCTATTACCAGGAAGACCGGGAGATCCTTTCCAATAAAGAATACGATGCCCTCTACGATGAGCTGGAGGCATTGGAGAAGAGCCTGGGTATCGTGATGAACAACAGTCCTACGGTTCATGTAGGCTATACAGTCTCCAGTGAGCTGGTCAAAGAGCGGCACGAGCGCCCCATGCTATCTTTGGACAAGACCAAGAGTCCTGAAGAACTCCAGACATGGCTGGGGGACAGGGAAGGCCTCCTGTCCTGGAAAATGGATGGTCTGACCGTGGTCCTCACCTATGATAAAGGTCTGATGGTCAAGGCTCTGACCCGGGGGGATGGAGAGATCGGAGAGGTCATCACGGAAAATGCCAGGGTATTCAGCAATCTTCCTGCCAGAATTCCTTTTGAAGGCCGGCTGGTTATCCGGGGGGAAGCCGTGATCACCTATTCGGAATTCCGCCGGATCAATGAATCCATAGCGGATGTAGATGCCCGCTATAAGAATCCCCGCAATCTGTGCAGCGGCACCGTCCGCCAGCTGAACACGGAGATAACAGCTCAGAGGAATGTCTCCCTCTTTGTCTTTTCCTATGTCAGCGCCGAGGGCAGAGACCCGGGCAATTCCGTGGAAGCCAACATGGACTGGCTGGCATCCCTGGGCTTCCAGGTCGTACCCTTCCGCAGGGTCAGCCGCACCAGCATCCTTGACGCCATCCGGGACTTCTCCGGCCAGATCCGGGATAATGACTTTCCTTCCGACGGCCTGGTACTGATCTATGACGACATTGCCTACGGCCAGTCCCTGGGCACGACCGCCAAGTTCCCCAGGAATTCCATCGCCTTCAAATGGGCGGATGAAGAAGCGGAAACGCTCCTAAAAGAGATCGAGTGGAGCCCTTCCCGGACAGGCCTGATCAATCCGGTGGCCATCTTTGACCCGGTGGAGCTGGAAGGAACCACGGTAACAAGAGCCAGCCTCCACAACCTGTCCATCATGGACCAGCTGGAACTGGGGATTGGAGACCATATCACCGTCTATAAGGCCAACATGATCATTCCCCAGCTCTCCGACAATCTGACCCGGTCCGGAGGCTATCAGGTTCCCCGGCACTGCCCCGCTTGCGGCGCCGCCACCCGGATTCACGATGAAAATGGCGTAAAAACCCTCTACTGCGAGAATCCCCTCTGCAGCGCCAAGAAAGTGAAACTATTCTCCCATTATGTCAGCCGGGACGCTATGAACATCGACGGGATCTCCGAGATGACCATCACCCGGATGATCGACCAGGGCTTTCTCTCAGAACTCTATGACATCTATAAGCTGTCATCCTACCACGATGACATCATAGCCATGGACGGCTTTGGAGAAAAATCATTTCAAAATATGATCGACTCCATCGAGCGATCCAGAAACACCAGCCTGGCCAGATTCATCTACGCTCTAGGCATCCTCAACGTAGGAAGCTCCAACGCCAAACTCCTCTGCCGCCACTTCGGCTACTCCTTCGACCGACTCAAAGCCGCATCGGTGGAAGAGATGACAGAGATAGAAGGAATCGGCCCGGTCATCGCCAAAAGCGTGAGGGATTATTTTGACAATTCCCACAATGAAAAAGTAATCGCAGACCTTTTACCCTGGCTGACCTTTGAGGAAGAAGATTCGGGAGAAAGAAGCAGGCAGGCAAGCAGCGATGGATCAGCGGCAGAAAAACTGGAGGGAATGACTTTCGTTATCACAGGGTCCCTGGAACACTTTAAAAACAGAAAAGCCCTGCAGGATCAGATCGAAACCCTCGGAGGCAAGGTTACAGGATCGGTATCGAAGAAAACCGACTATCTGATCAATAACGACAGCCAGTCAAGCTCATCCAAAAATAAAAAAGCCAAAGAACTGGGAATACCCATCTTAACAGAAGAAGACTTTCTTGGGATGATTTGAGCTGAGGGCAAGCCAGGGGGACAGCCCCCGCGGCCCATAGAAAAACTCAGTAAAGAAGTAAAGACCCATAGCAGATAGTGAGACGAAAACAACAAAAGGGCACCCCAAAGTGGGTGCCCTTTCTCAATTCACAACATTCACTCAGTCAACAGCTTCACCGCATAAACCTTCCCTTTTTTAACCTTGATCGTAACATAAGGATGCTTTTTATCCTTCAGTAATCTGATGGCGCGGCGGCGGGAAATCTTATGGTTGGTGATGTAATCATTGACTTCCGTTCCCTCTGAAAATGCTGCATTCTTTCTAAGTTTCAGTGTCTTGTTGATCTTACCGTAATCTTTGGTATACTCGTCACCAAACATATAGCCTTTGATATGGATTTTATTACCGGAGATACGGATTTTGGTGTAATGTTTCACGGTGATATACCTTCCGTCAGGAACTTTGCGGCTGATGCTTTTAGCCTGGGATGCTTTTGATGGAGTGAAGGATGCTGTGACAACCATCATAAATAGAGCAGCAAATAATAATACTTTTTTCTTCATAATATTTTCTCCTTTTATAATGATAATAATGATCTCTTTTGCTTTTTCTGACACCAGTATAAACTACCGCATGTCACAGAAATGTCATATAAAATATGTGGAAAACTCCCATTAAATTCGGGAAAAGAAGATAAAAATAAAAAAAATAATTGTCCGATTTATAATAAAAGTTTTCATCACCGTCTAAATTGTGTTATAATAATCCGGTCTATAAAATCATAAGAAAAGAGATGAATACTTATGCCGATTCGTATTAACAGAGATCTGCCAGCAAGAAAAATACTTGAAGATGA
>CAMOVS010000149.1 GCA_946627575.1 uncultured Lachnospiraceae bacterium | reverse complement strand
AGGGGAACATCCGCGTACTCTCTCATCTTCCGGATCAGGGGCAGCATCTCTTCCGGTCCGCTGGAGCAATTGATGCCTACCACATCGGCTCCCAGATTCTGCAGAACTGTTATGGCTGTCACCGGATCGGTCCCGTAAAGGGTTCGTCCGTTTTCCTGAAAGGTCAGAGAAGTAATCACCGGCAGGTCACATAAGTCACGGATAGCGATAAGGGCTGCCCTGGTTTCCGCCAGACTCATCATGGTTTCAACAACAAAGAGATCTACTCCTGCCTCCAGCAGACAGGATGCCTGCTCCTTGTAGACCTCGATCAGTTCATCGATATCCATATTGCCTACTGGCAGCAGGGCAGCTCCGGTCATAGTCATATCACCTGCTACCAGAGCCTTGCCATCCGCAGCCTGTCTGGATAATAATACCAGTTCCTTATTGATCTCCCGTATCCGGTCCTGGGCATGGTATTCCGCCAGCTTAATCCGGTTGCCGGAAAAAGTAGGCGCATAGAGAATATCGCTGCCTGCTTCTACATAGCTTCTTTGCAGATCCAGTATCACGCCCGGATGATCCAGAATCCAGAGTTCAGGACACACTCCCCCCGGCATGCCGGCTTTTTGCAGGTTGGTTCCTGTAGCCCCGTCAAGAATCAGGGGCCTTTTCTGAATTCTTTCTATCAATTCCTGTCTTGTCATCATTCTCCTCCGCTCATGAAAAACCCATTTCTTAGATCTGTGACGGCAAAAATAATTGAGGGAGGATATGCATGTGCCACTATTCTTGCAGCACACATACCCTCCCCCTAAAACTATGGTTACTATTCAGGGCCCCGCCATCCTTCAGGCCACAGACTCTTCATGAATAGCAACCGCTAAAATCTATTTCTTTCAGATCATTATTCCTATCGTGCCGCTATGAAATATTTGCTCCCACTTTACACGATACCGCAGAATAATGCAATCATTTTCTCCGGTCCGGAAAAATTCAGCGATGTGCGCCTCAATCTGCCTTAGATCTCCGAAACTTTTCCATCATATTCCAGCAGCAGCCTTCCCTTCATGCCGGAGGCCGCAGCCATCTTCCGCATGCATCGCATCATGGACCGGTTGTCATTGACCCCATAGCGGTCCAGGATGTCCAGGTAACGCTCAATAAGATCCATGGCCGCCTCATCCGTCAAAGAAAAGCTTTCTATAATGTCTTTTACATTCTGCTGCTTGGAAGAAGTATAATAAAGCAGGGCAACCTGCAGTCCCGTCAGAATGTGATATAGATCCCGGTTATAGTCGGACATGCCGGACTTGAGGAAACCGAAGAGGTCGCTCAGCCTCATAGTATCTATGTCATCGATATGCATATCATAGGACTTGAGCTTATTCTCCACATCGATATCCATGATCACCGAACTGATCATCATGGCCGTCTGATATGCATCCAGGTCATTGTCACTTTTGGGAGTCAGCACGGGAGCATTGTCACTCATCTGCTGGCAGTAGATCAGGTCACGGATCAGGGCATTTTCAAAAAGGTGGTCTTCCAGCCCCTTGTCCAGCTTGATAATAAACTTTTTCTGTCCGTTGTCCATGGCTACAGGCTGGCTTACATCATCCTTATTCTCAATATCCATCTCCAAAAACTCTACCGGATAAACCAGCTTTCCCATAATGTCCTTACTGATCGCCTCTGTGCGATCGGAAAGCACCTTTTCAAGAATCTCCATGTCTCTCAGCATCCTTTCATCTCACAATAATCTCATCTCATTCAAGAATCTCAAAAGTATTCATCTCACTGATTACTCTCTCTCATAAGTTTCTATAAGTATGCCAATCATTTGCGACGAATATCTTATCGCATGATGGGCTTACAATCTCTGATAACATCAGATAATATGATCTCTCTTATTATCCTTTTCTGATTCTCCATCTCCGAACCCAAGCTGGTCATACTGGGCTTTGACCGCCTCCCAGGGAAGGACATCCCTCTCTTCCTTCAGATAAGTCAGGATATCGGCGATTCCCTCTCCGGTATAAGCACTGGTATAGAATATCTTCTGACAGCCGGCCAGCCGCAGCCACTCCGCCGCCATCTCCGGCTGGGCCGCCCAGTGATCGATCTTGGTAACAATGCCCACCACTTCCCGGTTGCAGACCGGGGTAAGGTTGGGGGAATAGAGGGAATAGGGCTCGGTGGAATCCATAAGCAGTCCCACAACATCCGCTTCCGCAGTAAAACAGGCCAGGGCAGATACCAGATTTTTGGACTGTATGTACTCCCCGGGTGTATCAATGATAACATCAAAATGATTGATGTACTGGGTTTTATTGTAGGTGATCCGTTCCCCCTTCATAGCCTGGGTCAAGGTCGTCTTTCCTGCTTCACTACGCCCGATAAACATGATTTTCCTCATGTCCGGTTTCCTTTCCACTCTTCCAAACACTCTTTGCAGCAGAATATATGAGTCTGCCCATCATTATCGGTAAAAGAAGCCAGATTCTCATCATCATCAAAGGCAGTATCGTAACAGTTCTCACATACAATCAGACCTTCTGTCTCCGAGGAAAGAAAGTCGGTCATCATCTGGTCAATACCGGACAGATCGGCCAGCAGGCTCTCAAAAGTCGGCTGAATACCGGCAAAGTCCTTATTATTACTTTTCTTTTTGTTATTCATATTTCAACATATTCCTTACAGATTCATAGGGTTCTCCGTGGCAAAGCGGAGGGCATCAATATAGGCCTGGGTTGCTGTCTTGCAGGCAGATTCCGTACCCGTCAGGACTGCTCCACAGGAGTTGGAGACCGAAGGCGGCGACCAGTAGCGGGTCATGACCGTATTGCCGGCCCGCAAAGCCTTCTCTATGGCATAAGCCGATTCTATGGGATTGCCAAACAGATAGCAGTAAGACTGTCCCTCTTCCACTCCGAAAGCCTGGCTGGAATAGCGCCCGGCTCTGGCAATCGTCTGGGCATAAAACTCTGTTCTTGCATCCCCGTCGAAGCAGTAAAGACCTGTCCGGCAGCTTATAAAGTCATTGACATAGGACATGCCGCTTCGGACATCATCTACCCGGGGGCCGGACATCAGAATCAGGATGGACCCGCCATATTTGCTCCAGGAGCATGATCTTCCACCATAAAAAGTTTCGGCATGGACAATATGAACCCTTGCCTTCTTGGTGGCATCATCTGCCGCCAGGTAGGCGGCATCATCATTGTCTACGGAGAAGAAAGCAACACTCTGATCTCCCTCAGGCAAACCATAAGCCGCCGCAAACTCTTCGGAGACATGCGGAATTATTTTCTGGCTGGTAATCCGCACACCCATCTTTTCCACTCTCATATTAACCTCCGAATATTGGTTCGTGTGTCATAACACCCTCACTTGGTTCAAGCAAATATGTATTATTTCCACTTCGCAATAATCATAGTTTTTTCCTGTTTTTACTATGTATCGTTCATTATAACACAAAGAAGATGCCTATAGGGTTTTTTCTTTTGCGCAATCATGATAGAATCATGCAGGAAGCGCCGGACATCCTTCCTGAAGGAGTGTTGCAAGATACGGGAATTTCGTGTTAGAATAGCACCGATTGATTCACAATAAGAAATCTTATACATTACGGAGGTTTTTCCGATGAAGCTCAATTCGGCAGCCTACAAAAGAATAGCAAGAAATGCCCTTAAAGGACACTGGTTGTCTGCGGTTGGCGCCGGTTTCTGTGCAGTGTGGATGGGGGCCTTCGCCTACTCAATCCTCTCCTGGTTTGAATATGCGGTAGTACTATATATCGCCGCCTTCTTCCTGGAATCCATCCCCAACTTCTCCACCATCCTTCTGATTGTCATCCTGGTGGTCAGCGTTTTCTATTTCTTCTTCGGCGGAGTCATCCGCCTGGGCTATATCGACTATAACCTGTCTCTTTTGGACCGGAGGCAGGCCCGCCTGTCCAATCTGGGCCACCATCTGGGATCCTGGTGGGATGTCATAGCCACCCGGATCTTTCGTTTCTGCATCATGAGTCTACTTTACCTGCTTCTGATTGTTCCGGGAATCATGGCCCACTATTCTTATGCTATGGTTCCTTACATCATCGAGGAAAAACCGGACTTCAACCTGGATGAAGTCTTTCGGGCTTCCAGACATATCATGAAAAAGCGCCGTTTCCAGTTGTTCTGCCTTCGATTCAGCTTTATCGGCTGGTATCTTCTGGGTTTCCTGACTCTGGGTCTGGGCTTCTTATTTGTCATTCCCTATAAGAATGCCGCTGAAGCTGCCTTTTACAATGAGATCTCCGGAAGGGCTGATGCCTACTACGGCAGGCGCCGGGGTAAGCATGACATCAAGGAACCGATGGCCCCTGAGCATACAAGAGAACACAGCAGCGGAGTCGAGAATCCAAAAGGTTTTGTCAGCTAAAAGCGATCATTGATAGAGGAGGAAGCAGCTCATGTCGGATAATATTTACCTGATCGGCTTTATGGGAACCGGGAAAAGCACGGTGGCAGGACAGCTGGCAAAAATCAGCGGCCGCCGCCGGATTGAGATGGACCAGGCCATCGAAGAAAACCAATCCATGCCCATCCCCCGGATCTTTGAATTATACGGAGAAGATTATTTCCGGAACCTGGAAAGTGCTCTGGTGGAAAAACTCTCTCGTGAAAATGGGCGGATCGTATCCTGCGGCGGCGGCTGCA
>CAMOVS010000148.1 GCA_946627575.1 uncultured Lachnospiraceae bacterium | reverse complement strand
CCACTGACCATTAATTACAAAGACTATTTCCCGCATCGATAGAGATAGGGGCACCTTTTCGGTAAGCAGATCTTGATAACAGGGTGCGGAAGGTTTTTGATAATAAGAGGAGAATCAATTATGTACAATGTGACACTGACTGAAGTAATCCGGAAAATGGAGTTGAAAAACCTGCTTCCTGACATTGATACCGACAGCATCAAGATTACGACGCCGGCGGTCAACCGTATGGCCCTGCAGCTGGTGGGCTTTTATGAGCATTTTGATGCCAAGAGAATACAGATTATAGGCAATGTGGAACTTGCCTATATGAAAAAACAGCCGGATGAAGTGATCCTGCCCATATATGACCGTATCTTCCAGAATAAGATTCCCTGTATTGTCTTCTGCTGGGGACTGCAGCCCTGCGACAGGCTGATGAATGTGGCCGAGCAGCATGGTGTCCCCGTTCTGGTCTCTGACCTGCGGACATCGGAGTTTATCGCCCGGGCTGTGCGATGGCTTTCTGAGCAGCTGGCGCCAAGAATCTCCATCCATGGGGTCCTGGTTGATGTATACGGAGAAGGCGTACTGATTATGGGAGACAGCGGGGTCGGTAAGAGTGAAGCTGCCCTGGAGCTGATCCGAAGAGGTCACCGTCTGGTATCCGATGATGTGGTGGAGATCCGCAAGGTAAATGATGAAACTCTCCTTGGAAAATCGCCGGATATCACCCGGCATTTTATCGAGCTGAGGGGCATCGGCATCGTGGATGTTAAGAGCCTGTTCGGCGTGGAGAGTGTTATGCTGACTCAGAATATTGATATGGTGATCCGGCTGGAGGACTGGAACCGGGAGACCAACTATGACCGGCTGGGTCTGGAGGAGGACTATATCGAATTCCTTGGAAATAAAGTTGTATGCTATTCGATTCCCATCCGTCCCGGAAGGAATCTGGCGGTGATCGTAGAATCAGCTGCCATTAACTTCAGGGCTAAGAAAATGGGATACAATGCAGCCAGAGAACTCTACAACCGGGTGACCGGATCCGTAAGAAAAAAAGACGAAGAAAGATCATCAACAGAATCATAAAAGGAGAGGATAGAATATGAGTCAATATGTAATAGGGGCAGATATAGGCGGAACAACGGTTAAACTTGGTGTGTTCAGCATGGAAGGGAGCCTTGTGGACAAGTGGGAGATCCCGACCAGGACCGAGGAAGAAGGACGATATATCCTGCAGGATATCGCAGATTCCTGTCTGGCCTACATGGACAAACAGGGACTGGAGAGAAAGGACTTTGCTGGGATCGGCATGGGAGTGCCGGGAACCGTGAATGAGGACGGCAGTGTCAATACCTGCGTAAACCTGGGATGGGGTTATCGGGAAGTTCGCCGGGAGATGGAGGAGATTCTGAAGATCCCCGCCTGGGCGGATAATGATGCCAACGCCGCAGGCCTGGGAGAGATGTGGAAGGGTGGTGCCAAGGGCATGACCAACCTGATTATGGTAACTCTGGGAACCGGCGTCGGAGGCGGTATCATTATCGATGGCAAGACCATTCGAGGGTCCCGCGGCTATGGTGGAGAGATCGGACATATTACCATTCATCCCGAGGAAACTTTGTCCTGCAACTGCGGCCGGAAGGGGTGTTTGGAGCAATATTGTTCCGCCAACGGTATAGCCCGTCTGGCCAGGGCCGGCCTGGAAAGCTGGGAGGGGACGACCCGTTTGGCGGATCTTGAGGAAATTACCTGCAGGGATGTCTTTGATGCCGCCAAGGACGGAGATGAGTATGCCCTTGCCAGGGTGGAAGCCTTCGGGAAGGACCTGGGCATGACTCTGGCTAACCTTGCTGCCATAACAGATCCTCAGGTCTTTGTTATCGGGGGCGGAGTATCCAAGGCAGGAAAGATGGTTACGGATGTGGTGGAGAAATACTTCCGTCGCTACGCCCTTGCGGGGCAGAGAGAAGTCGGTTTCCGGCTGGCGGTTCTTGGCAACGATGCCGGGATCTATGGCTGTGCCCGTCTGGCTCTTGGAGACTCGGTCTGCCAATAATTGGGGCAATAAAAATAAAATTTGGACATTTTTTTATAATATTTTTGGCGTTTTACCTAAAGGGAGTGATAAAGCTCCCTTTTATTTTGTGCGGTTTCTGCATTGTGGAATGCTATTTTTTGTTTTATAGTATGGTAGCAAGGTCTTTTTGTTTTGACCTGTTTGAGGCTTTTATGTAAGAACTTTGCAGATAATTGCACAAGGGATTCGTGCATAGTGGCTTCAGAATATAAGAATAATAGTTCGGAGATAGTATATTGCAGGAAATAATTGACCAGGTAAGAGAGGGAATAAAAGAAGGGATCGTTCTGGAAAAGGAGCCCATGGAGGCTCACACTTCCTTTCGGATTGGAGGTCCGGCAGATCTCTTTGTCAGGCCGGCTAATAGAGAAGAAATACGGTGGCTGGTGGATTTTGCCAGGGAGAAAGACATTCCTTTTTTTGTCGTAGGGAATGGTTCCAACCTCCTCGTATCCGATGAGGGGTTCCGGGGGATGATCATCCACCTTGGAGGAGATTACAAGAATGTTCAGACGGATGGCCTGACGGTTAAGGCAGAAGCCGGAGCCAGTCTTGCCATGGCGGCCAGGGCGGCTTTGGATCATAATCTGACCGGGCTGGAGTTTGCCGCAGGGATCCCCGGATCCGTCGGCGGTGCCGTGTCGATGAATGCGGGAGCTTACGGCGGGGAGATCAAGGATGTCCTCCTCTGGGCCGAGGTCCTGACTCCGGAAGGAGACTTTATCCGAATGACTCCGGAAGAACTAGACCTTTCCTACCGGCACAGTATTGTATTTGAGAGAGGCTATATTGTCCTGTCAGCCTGCTTTTGCTTGAAGGAAGGCAGGAGAGAGGATATCCTTTCCGGGATGGAAGATCTGGCCCAGCGGAGAAAGAGCAAGCAGCCCCTGGAATTTCCCAGTGCCGGCAGTACTTTTAAGCGGCCGGAAGGCTATTTTGCCGGAAAGCTGATCCAGGATGCGGGTCTGAAGGGCTACACAGTAGGCGGGGCTCAGGTTTCTGAGAAACACAGCGGATTTGTCATCAACCGCGGCGGGGCCGAAGCCTGTGAAGTGGCCTTCCTCATCCGACAGGTAAGGAAGAAAGTTGCCGCCCGATTCGGCGTGCTGCTGGAACCTGAAGTCCGCTTTCTGGGATTTGACCCGGTGGATCCGGCAGATGATGTGAGGTAGGGAATGAGGTTTATCATTGTATCCGGCATGTCCGGGGCCGGCAAGAGCACGGCACTGAATATGCTGGAAGATCTGGGTTTCTTCTGTGTGGAAAACCTGCCGGTTATTCTCCTGGCCCACTTTGGAGAGATGGCTGCCGACCGGCAGATCGATGTTAATGAGATTGCGGTTGGCGTAGATATCCGAAATGGCGATATGCTTAACAGTCTATCTTCCCAGCTTGAGATTCTTCAGGAACTGGGAATCGTGTACGAGATTGTCTTTCTTGACGCAGATGAAAAAACTCTGGTCAAACGTTATAAAGAGACCCGCCGCAATCATCCCCTTTCTCGGGGAGAGAGGGTTGAGGCCGGAATTGCGAGAGAAAGGGAGCTGGTTTCCTTTATCCGTAAACAGGCAGATTTTATCATTGATACTTCATCGCTGCTGACCCGGGAGTTAAAGAAAGAGATTGAGATGATCTGCTCCGGGGAGGCCCAATATGGTAATTTCATCATCACCGTCTTATCCTTTGGATTCAAAAACGGGATTCCGGCGGATGCCGACCTTGTTTTTGACGTGCGTTTCCTGCCCAATCCCTATTATGAGACCGAACTCCGGCCGCTGACCGGGATGGATCTTCCCATCCAGAAGTATGTCATGGAGAATGGGGACGGAAGGGCCTTTGTGGATAAGATGACGGACTTGATGGAATTCCTGATTCCCCGCTATATGGATGAGGGGAAGAACAGTCTGGTAATCGCCATCGGATGCACCGGGGGCCGACACCGGTCTGTCACCATAACCAATGCTCTGTGCGACTCTCTTAGAAAGCTTCCCTACAGCGTGAGGGCAGAGCACCGGGATATTGAGAAAGACCGGCGGATTAAGGGTTCCCTGACCTTGTAATCCCTATGAACCAGGTATCTTGTTTGTATTAAATAAAGGAGCATACATGTCTTTTTCTTCTGATGTGAAAGAAGAGCTGTCACGACTGGAGAATCACGAAAAGCATTGCAAGATAGCAGAGCTTTCGGCCATCATTCGCCTGTGCGGAAAGGTCCTGACAGATACATCCGGTCGCGGATCCATACTGCTCCATACGGAGAATGTGGCCGTGGCCCGCAGGTTTTATCTGCTGATCAGGTCTCTGTCTTCGATCCGGCCGGAGGTGGCTGTCAGAAGGCATGAATATCTGAAAAAAAACCGCTTCTATGTGATCTCCGTAGAGGGGCAGGAAGTAATGTCTCTTCTGAAGATGACAGGAGTCCTCAATAATCTGGGACAAATCGATGAGGAAGAGTCGGGACCGGGGTTTGGCCTCCTGCAGAATACATGCTGCCGGAGAGCTTACCTTAGGGGGGCCTTTCTGGCGGCCGGATCGCTGACAGATCCGGAGAAAAACTATCATTTTGAAATAGTATGTCCAAGTTTGGATAAAGCTGCCGGAATCCGGGATCTTTATCAGTATTTTGGCTTGGA
>CAMOVS010000147.1 GCA_946627575.1 uncultured Lachnospiraceae bacterium | reverse complement strand
AACCCGCGACCCTCGCCTTGGCAAGGCGATACTCCACCACTGAGCCACTCGTGCAAAAACAATTGATATTCAATTGACAATCTTAGTATAACACAAATGTGTGAATTGTCAAGAACAATTTCAATTATTGGAACAAATAATGAATTAAGAGCCATCTTATCATCATATGTGCCTTTAATTGAAAGCGGGTGATGGGAATCGAACCCACGTGTCCAGCTTGGAAGGCTGGTGTTCTACCATTGAACTACACCCGCACATCTACGACCTGTGCTGCGGCCGTTTTCGCGTGCCGTTATAATATAGCACAGGTCATTTTTTTTTGCAAGAAGAATTTTCCCAGCCTGATTTTTTCGTGGTATATACCTTCGTTCTGTGGTATGATGGATGACATAGTTTTGATCAGATATCGGTCATCCGACAATGGTAGCCGGAGAATAGCATGTTATATATAGGAGAGTATCTTTGAAGTACCTGTTTTGTGCCGTGAATGCCAAGTTCATACACTCTAATCCTGCTGTGTACAGCCTGAAGGCTTACGCCCGGTCTCAGGGGATCCCTGAGGCGCAGATGGTGATCCGGGAGTATACCATTAATCAGTATGTGGATGAGATTCTGGCAGATCTTTATGAGGAGGGCATGGATGTTCTGATTTTATCATGCTATCTGTGGAATGCCCGTCATGTCATGGAGATCGGGTCGGAGTACAGGAAGATTGATCCTAAGGTGCAGATCTGGCTGGGAGGGCCTGAGGTGTCCTATGATGGGGCTGATTTCCTACGGGCCAATCCCTGGGCTGACCTGGTTATGCAGGGCGAGGGGGAGGAGACTTTTGCGGCTCTTGCCGGGGCTTGCGAGGCCGGTAGATTACAGATTCAGACTGGATTGCGGGGGGACAGGACCTTCCTTATGTCAGAAGAGTGCCGGAAATTGCCTGGTCTTGTTTACCGGAGCGGGGATGAGATCGCAGACACCGGTTTATCACGGGTAGATGATCTGGATTCGATTCCTTTTTTATATGAAGGACTTCTGGACCATGGTCCTGGGGTTTTTGAGAACCGGATTATCTATTATGAGTCCAGTCGCGGCTGTCCTTTTCACTGCAGCTACTGCTTATCTTCCGTGGATGAGAGGGTTCGTTTCCGGTCCCTTTCTCTGGTGCTCAGGGAGCTGGAGGTCTTCCTGAAGGCCCGGGTGCAGCAGGTGAAGTTTGTCGACCGTACCTTTAACTGCCGCCGGGACCATGCTTTGGGGATCTGGAAGTATCTGGCTGATCATGATAATGGAGTGACCAACTTCCATTTTGAGATCGCGGGTGATCTTTTGACGGAAGAGGCTTTGGCCTTGTTTGAGACCATGAGGCCTGGCCTGATCCAGCTGGAGATTGGTCTCCAGTCCACTCATGACCCGACTCTTTCCGAGATAGACCGCCGGATGAATATGGATAAGCTCTTTCAAAATTTCCATGCGGTGCGGCAGACAGGCAATATACACCAGCATCTGGATCTGATTGCAGGTTTGCCTCATGAAGGTTATGACCGCTTTGGACAGTCATTTTCCAGAGCCTTTATTTTCCTTCCCGACCAGCTTCAGTTGGGCTTTCTCAAGGTGCTGAAGGGGACCAGGATGCGGGAGAAGGCTGCGGAGTATGATCTGGTCTATCGTGAGCAGGCTCCCTATGAGGTGATACGAACCCGTTGGATGGATTACGGCGACCTGATCCGCCTGAAGAGGATCAGCCAGATTCTCGAGATCTGGTATAACAGCGGACAGTATTATTATACGATGAAGTATGTGGTTCCTTTTTATGAGACACCATTTGTCTTCTTTGAGCGTTTTGCCGACTGGTATCATGAAAGGGGATATGACCGTCTGAACCATAGCCGGCTTGCCAAGTGCCATATTCTTCATGATTTCCTGATGACCCATGAAGAACTTGCCGCTGACAGGGAGTCTCTTGAAGATATTATGCTTTATGACTGGTACCGGAAGGAGAAGAGCAAGTCAAGGCCGGATTTCGCTCCGGATTATGAACCGTATAAGGAAGAGTATAAGAGCTTCTATCGGACGGCCGGGGACCGACTATTTCCGGATCGAGCCGGTTATGACTCCAGGAAAGCGGCAGCCCGGAGCCATATTGAGCATTTTAGAATTGATATGGAAGCCTTTCTTTTGTATGGAGAGGTCCGGCCGTATTCCTGTTTTATGCTTTTTGATTATGAGGACCTGCATCCCCTGACCCATGCAGCCCGCAATCTGCAATGGGGGGATGGGGAACTTCCCGGAGCAGGGGATTCTTAGGATTCCTATAGGGTCAGCTCCTTCTAATCCGCTCGCGCGGGATTTGTGATTAGTGCTTGATAGATTAATGAAAATGAATTAGAATATTCAGAGTATCTGAGAATAATTATTGATAAATATCGATATAAGGATATAAAAATATCAGGATCTGTGGAACTCTTTTGCAGGGGAGAGATCTTTGATAGCTTTTTGACCTTTACATCATCCATTAAATTAGGAAATAGAAAAGAGGACAGTTATGAGATCAAAGAGAAGCCAGAGGATTGCGGCAGTGATTATTGTGATCGTTATTGTAGCTATGGTAGCTACTTCCGTGGTTCCGGCCATGATGAGGTAGGCGGGATCTGTTGAGAGGAAGTATTATGGGACTGCGCCCGGGGAAACTGAAAGCGAGCGTGATGGAGCGCTCGGTTCTGCGACAATTGCATAAAAAAGAGGCGGCTTCTGTGGAAGGTAGAGAGGGTCCTTTTTGTGTTCATACGGTGGAGGGCAGGACCCTGGCTGCCAGAAGGGCAGTATGGGGGGCTGCCGGAAAGCTGATTGCAGCCGGCGGGACTCCCGGCAGGGCAGCTTTGTCCATCCTTCTTCCCGAAAGCGCAGAGGAGGCGGATCTGAAGAAGCTGGCTAGAGAGATCGGTGCTGAGGCGTCAAGTTTTGGCCTTGAGATAGATTCCTGCACAGCAAGGGTATCTTCTAATGTCGCCGACCTGGTGCTGACCCTTTCCTGCCTTGATGACGGCCCTGATGGTCAGAGTCAGGCAGATGCCGGGAGCCTGTCTGGCGGCGGCTGCCGCACTGATGAGGGACAGAAGGATTCGGCCTTTCTGGATCTGGTGGTTGCCGGTCCGGTGGCCCAGGAAGGGACGGCCCTGATTGCGATCGAGCAGAGAGAGAGACTCCTGACCCGCTATCCGGCCTTTTTTATCGATGAGGCGGCGGAGATCTATGACTCCCTGGCCTATAAGACCTGGATGGAGGACAAGCTGAAGGCGGATCCGGACTTCGGTCAGAATCCCTATGCACAGTGCCAATACCTTGGCGAGGGCGGTGTCTTTGCCGGGCTTTGGGAATTGGCTGCCGGTGCCGGGGTGGGCCTGGAAGTCGAATTATCCCTGATTCCTATCCGACAGCATACCATTGAAGTGTGTGAGTTCTTTGACAGGAATCCTTACCAGCTCTTTTCCGGAGGCAGCCTGCTGATTGCCTGCCAAAACGGAGGGAGGCTGGTCCGTACCCTGGAGAGCCGGGGTTTGGAGGCAGCGGTTATTGGTCATACAAACCATGGCAATGACCGGATCATCCGTTATGGTGAGGGGGAGATTCGATATCTGGAACCGCCCAAAGCAGATGAGTATTATTTACTATAGAGGAGAAATGATATATTATGCAAACAGAGATATTAAATATGCTTGAGAAGAATAGTAAAATTGATCTGGCTGATCTTGCCCTTCTGTTGGGAACCGATCAGGCTACCATCGTTGAAGAGATTGAGAAGATGGAGCAGGCCGGCGTGATCTGCGGTTATCCTACCCTGATTAACTGGGATAAGACCGATACGGAGAAGGTGACCGCCCTCATTGAAGTAAGGGTTGTTCCTAAGAGGGGCAAGGGCTTTGAGAGACTGGCGGAGAGGATCGCCAATTTTCCCGAAGTGAAGTCTCTTTATCTGATGTCCGGCGCCTATGATTTCTCGGTGATGCTGGAAGGTAAGACCTTGAAAGAGGTTGCCATGTTTGTTTCTACCAAGCTTTCGACTTTGGAAGATGTATCCGGGACGGCAACACATTTTGTCCTGAAAAAGTATAAGGATCACGGGACGATCTTTATGGATCGGCCGGCCAGCAACAGAATGAAGGTGACATTATGAGAAACCCCCTTTCCAAAAAGGTGATAGGGATCAAACCATCCGGGATCAGGAAATTTTTTGATGTAGTTCAGGATATGCCGGAAGCCATTTCCTTGGGTGTGGGCGAACCGGATTTTGATACGCCCTGGCATGTCCGGGAGGAAGGTATCTATGCCTTGGAGCAGGGACGGACCTTCTACACTTCCAATTCCGGTCTTCTGGAGCTTCGAGAGGCTATTGGGCGTTATATTTTCCGCAAATACGATCTGAATTATAATCCCAGGACGGAGATGTTGATTACCGTGGGAGGCAGTGAAGGCATCGACCTGGCTCTTCGGGCTATGCTGGATGCCGGGGATGAGGTTATCCTGCCCCTGCCGGCTTACGTTTCCTACCTGCCCTGCATTGAGCTGGCGGACGGCGTTCCGGTGACCATCGATCTTAAAGACGAGAACCGATTTAAGCTGACGGCTGATGAACTGCTGGCGGCGATTACGGATAAGACCAAGATCCTGATTCTCTCATTTCCTAACAATCCGACAGGGGCCATTATGACCCGGGAAGACCTGGAGCCCA
>CAMOVS010000146.1 GCA_946627575.1 uncultured Lachnospiraceae bacterium | reverse complement strand
ATACAGCATATTTTATTTTGGTCCTCAGATTCGGAATGAGTATACTTGTATTATTTAAGCCTGATAATGAAACGGAGCAACAGCAGTGGATAGTAAATTGACAGATACACAGTACTTTAAGGCTTCCCTCGCGGGGATGTTTCAGGAGGATGATCTTAAAGGCATTCAAAACACTTTAAGGGATGCTACCGGTATTTCTTTTTTTATCATTGATTATAAGGGGAATCCGGTTACAGACCATGATAACAATGTATTATTTTGCCCTAACTGGGAGAGTCAGGATGCCTATTACAGAGGTTGTCAGATTGCTTATGCCATGGCTGGAGCTACAAGTGCTATTCAAAGTATATCCTATATCTTTTGCTGTCCGGAGGGAATGCTGAATATCGCTGTACCATTTATCGTAAAGAACCAATACCTGGGAGCGCTGATAGGCGGCCCGATTATTTGCGAAGAAGGTATTACAGAAGATTTTGATGTTATTCCATGTGAGGCTCCTGATTTAGAATATAACAAGGATGCTTTGCCGGTATACAGCATGGAAAGGCTTGATGGAGTCGCACAGCTTGTTTACCGCATGATTCAGCTCCTCGGAGAGAAACAGTCTTGTCAGCTGGATTGTGACCGGTATGACCACAATGTTACTCATTATGAAGCTGTCCGTAAGAGGAACAGGGAATTATCTGATCGGGTAGATGAATTGACTTTTCAGAGTCTGCGCATGAAGATGCCTGCTCAGCTATTTTTGAATTATATGACCAGCCTTGCCAATATAGCAGTTATGGAAAATGCGGAGAAAACAGAGAGTCTTATTTCGGATTTTTCTTATCTCCTGCGCCAGTATCTTCTGATCCTGGACGATAGGGGTACCATAGACCAGGAACTTAAGCTGACAGAACAGTATCTGAAAGTTCTGCTTGGACAATTTGACCATGCTTTTGAGTACAGGATAAACTGTCAGCCTATGATGGAATCACAACAAATCCCTTCCTGGTGTCTGGTTCCCTATGTCACCTACATGGTGGATGCCTATCTGGAATCCAGAAATACAGGAGGACATTTTTTTATCGATGTGGAGCAGAATGGAGCCATGTGCAGGATCTCCATGCAGATGGAAGGAGGATCTGATCCCAGAAAAAGCAGATTTGGCGTTATCAGTGATCGTGATTCCATCCTGGAGCAGATGGAAGATACCGAGAAAAGATTTCGCTATGAGTACGATGACAATTACCATATCTCAGCTGCGGTAGACCGAACGATTCTTGAGATACCGGTAGGCAGCTGATAAGGCGGTAAGTATGAGCATAAGCAAAGAGACAGAGAGCCTGTTTGTTATGGAAGGGGGGCGGTAGCACTAATGACAGATATTTTACTAATTGATCAGGATAATCAATTCCAAAGGGCCTTTTCTCACATGCTTCAATACGACGGAAGCTGCAGACTGGTGGGCGTGGCTCAAAACAGTGTAGAAGCTCTTGAGATGGTGGATTCCTGCCATCCTCAGATGATATTTTGTGACATTATGCTTGGTTTGGAAAATGGCCTGGCCCTTTGCCAAAAGATAAAGAGGAAGTTTCCGGAGATCGCATTGTATGTATTGTCTAATTATTGCAATTTCCGGCTGCTTCAGAATGCTATGGCTACCGGTATTGAGGAATACCTTTTCAAACCGCTTTCCCGCAGCAAGCTCTTTGGATTGGTGAAAGAGAACAGGGAAAAAATCAGCGCAGACCGGGCTAATCCCATTTACGATGAGCTGTATGCAACTCTGGAGGAGAGAAATTATAAGCAATCCTATGATGTGGCGGCAGAGGTAGGAGAATGGCTTTTCACCGATTGTGACCAGGCAGACCGTAAGAAGCAGCTGAGAATTCTGGAAAGAGGACTTTTCTCCCTGGTACCTGGACTGGATCGGATTCAGAAGGAGCATCTGAAGAACAAATATGAGATTACATCCCGGATTGTCAGCAGGGAATTCCTCTGTTATCAATGGCTGGTGGAAGTAGTAACCGAGGTTTACTCCCAGATATGTTCCATGCGCTACATCCACATGAACCGGGTTTTCAAGTATATTGAAGAGAATAAACACAGTGAGATTTCTTTGGCGGATCTTTCTGCCCAGGCAGGGATCAGCAGCGGTTATCTGAGCCGGATATTTAAGAAGTATTATAAAATCAGCGTGGTGGATTATATTCATCTGCGAAAGCTCCTAAAAGCTAAACAGTACATGGCCATGAGTGAGATGAATATCTCGGATATTTCCTTCCTGCTTGGCTACAGTGAGGCTGGTTATTTCTGCAAGATATTTAAGAAATACGAAGGGGAGACTCCGTCAGCATTCGCTCGGATCGTTAAAAAATGAGTAAGAAGAATCGCAAAAAAGGGCACCTCCAAGCTTGAGAGTGCCCTTTTTGATGATTATTTTTATAAAGGATCTGATCAGTGTGTTTTCTTCCAGTTCTCCAATGCCCGGTCCATAACCTCCATGGCGTGCTTACCATCGGCAAAAGTAATAAGTTCAACATTGTTCTCCCGGATAGTCTGGTAAACCTTCATAATAAGATCGATATCCGTGGAAATCTTATTCAAAGTGTAGCAGATAACCACATCGAGCTTGCCGGCGGTAACATCTTCCAGAAGGTGATGGATCCCGGGCCGATCGATGTCTTCAGGAGGATAATCCCCCAGATCAGTGTAGTTGAAGAACTCACAATCCTGCCCGTAAATGCTAAGAGCCTTGCTCTGACACTTTTGTGCATCGGCAATCATGCCTTGCACATAGGTCTGCCGGCATATAGGACAGCTGCCGACCATATGCTGATGATTATATATTCCTATTCGCATAAATGCCTCCTCTTTCCCTCGTCGATTCGTACTGATTAAATCCCTTCGCATTCGAAAGTCCTATTCCCGATCATGTTTAAACTAATGATAACAGAAAAGAAGTCTGGTCAGGGGTAAGATGCTTATACAATAATAGGAAAAATCAATGTTCATTTATTCCAATGACGACCGATAATTATTAAAATGTAAAAAAACTTGATATTTCTACTTTCCGGTTCTTATCGTACCAAATGATATCGCCCGGGAGTGCTACAATATAGCGCAAGGAGGGCTATTATGGGAAGAACAGAGAATGAACATCTGATTGTTAAAAAAGAATGGGATATGTTTCAGAATGTAAAGAACATAGGTGGACGGGCAGACTGTCAGGATGACTGGGAGACTTTCGTTATCATGCGTCTTTCACAATTAAAGAGCTGGGAAGACAACGTAGTAGAAAGCTATCTGAACGACCTGGTGGAGGCAGAAAAAGCCGAGCGAAACCTGGTCATGGAGAAATATGCCTACATGATGGAAGAGACTGATCCTGAGTATTACCAGCAGATCTGCGGCCTTCTGCCCCAGATTGCTGAGAGAACGCTGAAGATGATTGACAAGATCGTGGATCAGTTCATGAAGTGGGAAGAGGAAGTGGAGCTGGAGTATCCCAAGGTTCGTGAGCACGGTCGGCCGGCAGAAGGGATCGGAGACAGCGGTATGGTCAGTGTCCGTAATTATCTTAGAAGTGAGCTGAAGACCTATTCTGAGCACACCATCATTGTTTACCTGGCTCAGATTATCATGTATCCCCAGAAGAACCGTTATAAGATCAGCCTGGAGAAGATGGTTAAGGCCTATGGTTATGAGTCTCTTGAGGATGCAGAGCAGGCACTTAAATAACAAGGCATGCATGAAAATAATAAGTGATATATAAAATATAATAATTATTCCGGAGCTGATTGCGTCCGTGCCAAGGAGGCGGCACGGCAACGGAATCGAGTATACGGAAGGTTTTATCAACAATAAACTGATATTTATATAGGAGGTATGGAAATGGGTACATTATTAGAGCAGTTACATAAGATGCAGATCAGTGACGCAGTGGATGATCTTACCGCGAAAGGCGGAAACCAGAACGTGGCAGCCCATCCTCTGGATGGAATCTATTACTGCAAGGCTTGCGGATATATCTTTGATGAAGCCAAAGAGGGTAAGGCATTCACCACCCTTTCCCACTGTCCTATCTGCAACATGGGTCAGCAGCAGTTTATCCGTATCAACTAAGGAGCACTTGCGGAGGAAGCATTTATGGCAGAACAGACTAAGTCCACGATTGCCGTATGCAGAGATTTCTATGAGCAGTATGGCAAGGAAATGATCCATAAGAAGTTTCCTGCTTTTGAAAAAAGGATTGCCGTTGGTCTGGTGGGTGAAGGATCTGAGTGCTTTGGCTTTGATGACGAGATCTCCAGAGACCATGATTTCAGCCTGGGCTCCTGTATGTGGCTTAATAAAACGGACTATCAGGCTATAGGGAAAGCCCTTCAGGAAGCCTATCAGGACCTGATCGTACGGGAGGGAATTCGTTTTGCAGTCCAGGTCTGGGGGGAGGCAGCTTCCGAGTATAATCCCAGGCTTGACCAGCGCCGGGGCGTCATGGAGATCGGAGAGTTCTATGGGAGCATCTTAAAGATGAGACCCGACCTTTCCAATATTCTTGATAAGCATTATTGGCTTTATGCTGAGGAGAAGTGGATTGCTACTGCGGTCAACGGAGAAGTATTCAGGGACGATGAGGGAACCTTCAGCAAGGTCCGCCAGGATATCCTGAACTATTATCCTGAGAAGATATTCCTGTTCAAATTGGCCGAACAGCTTCATCTCTTTTCCCATGGCGGG
>CAMOVS010000145.1 GCA_946627575.1 uncultured Lachnospiraceae bacterium | reverse complement strand
GGCCCGGAAGGAAAGCAAAAAGAAACGTCGCCTCCCAGAGACTGAAGTCATTGCAGCACAGATCCTAATCGTCATTCTATCTTTATTATTATATAAGAGGGAGCACACTTATACAGAGCAGGCAAAGGCAGATAGAACAATCTGCCTGTTTGCCATGCCTTTTTTTACTATACTCCATTTTTCAGATTTATACAGCTCAATATAAGGTTATGCTTATAGTAGTCAGCAGTGCCACCTGGATCTTGTTGGGGTTTCTATGGGGTTAACTGAATGACATTGGGACGGTTCTCCTTTTAGCCCGGAAAAAGGCTCTGCCTCTATGTCGTGCTGTCAGGGATCAGCAGATTAGAGACAGAGCCTTTTGTGTTTTTGTCTAATCGAGAACCGTTCTCAATTTAGCCTTTCATGTTTTTAACAGCGGTGGCCAGCATGAGCTTGATTCGGTTGATCTGGTTGACTTCGGATGCACCGGGATCGTAGTCGATGGCTACGATGTTGGATTCAGGATACTGGCGCCGTAATTCTTTGATGACGCCCTTGCCGACTACGTGGTTGGGCAGACAGGCAAAGGGCTGGGTGCAGACGATATTGGGCGCGCCTGCGTGGATCAGCTCTACCATCTCACCGGTGAGGAACCAGCCTTCTCCGGTTTGGTTGCCGAGAGAGACGATGGGTTTGGCATATTCTGCCAGCTCACTGATGCGGGGCGGGGGATCGAAACGGCTGCTTTTCTCCAGTTCCTTCCTGAGCCTGCGCCGGTAGAGTTCCAAAGCCTGTATTCCCAGGTTGAGCAGTTTGGCATTGCGTTTGGATTTGCCCAGGTACTCGGCCTTGAAGTTCTGGTTGTAGAAGGAGTAGAAGAGGAAATCCAGAAGGTCCGGCATGACAGCTTCGGCTCCTTCTCTTTCCAGGACTTCTACCAGGTGGTTGTTGGCATCGGGCAGGAATTTGACCAGGATTTCACCTACAATTCCTACCCTGGGTTTGCGCTCGTCTGTGATGGGCAGCCTGTCAAAGTCCCGGATGATGCCGCGGATGTTTCGGTTGAATTCCCGATAGCTGGCTCTTTCCAGGGACCGGATGCAGCGTTTTTTCCATTTTTCATGAAGTCGGTTGGCGGATCCTTTTACCTTTTCGTAAGGACGTACCCGGTAGAGTACTCTCATGAAGAGGTCTCCGTAGATGACGCCTTGAAGTACCCGGATCAGGAGGGAAGGCGTGAAATGGAAGCCTTCGTTCTTCTCGATGCCCTGGACGCTGAGGGAGATGACCGGGATCTGGCCATATCCGTTGTTTTCCAAGGCTCTTCTTATGAATCCTATATAGTTGGTGGCCCTGCAGCCTCCTCCGGTCTGGGTGATGATAACGGCAGTCCGGTCGAGATCATATTTGCCTGATGTCAGGGCGGTCATGATCTGTCCTACCACGATCAGGGAGGGGTAGCAGGCGTCATTGTTTACATATTTGAGGCCTACATCCACGGCCTTGCGGCCCATTTCAGGGAGGATGGTTACGTTGTAACCGTCGTGGTCGAAGGCGGGTTTAAGCAGGTCGAAATGGATGGGTGACATCTGGGGTACCAGAATGGTGTATCCATCTTTTTTCATCTGTTTGGTGAACTCCACCTTGGTGATGTTGGCCGGTTTGGGCTCCGGAAGAATTCCCTTGCGGTTTCGGATGCGGACGGCGGCAATCAGTGACCGGATCCGGATCCTGGCTGCCCCAAGGTTGTTGACTTCATCGATTTTCAGGACGGTGTAGAGACGTCCTGATCCGGAGAGGATGTCATTGACCTGGTCTGTGGTGACCGCATCCAGACCGCAGCCGAAGGAGTTCAGCTGAATTACCTCAAGCTGGGGATTCTTTTTGGCATAGTTGGCAGCTGCATAAAGCCTGGAATGATACATCCACTGGTCGGAGACGATCAAGGGCCTTTCCACTGATCCCAGATGGGAGATGGAATCTTCCGATAATACCGCGATGCCGAAGGAATTAATCAGCTCCGGTATGCCGTGGTTGATTTCCGGGTCTATATGGTAAGGACGGCCGCAGAGGACGATGCCCATGCCTCCGGTCTCAGCAAGATAGGCCAGGGTTTCTTCTCCCTGGTTCTGGATGTCGGTCCGGACGGCTGCGGATTCTTTGTAAGCCGCCTCGACTGCCTTGTTCACTTCTTCCCGGCTGACATCAAAGTGAGGAGACAGCTCGTCATAGAGTCTGGTCTTCAGCACCTCGGCATTGTCCAGGGCCAGGAAGGGGTTCAGGAAGAGAATATCGGGATCCCTGAGCTCTTCCATATTGTTTTTGATATTTTCTGCGTAGGACGTCACGATGGGGCAGTTGTAATGGTTGTTGGCGTCCGGCGTCTGATTCTCCTCATAGGGGATGCAGGGATAGAATATGTGCCGGATCCCCTTTTTCAGCAGCCACATGACATGCCCGTGAGCGATCTTGGCCGGATAACACTCGGATTCACTGGGAATGGATTCGATGCCCAGCTCGTAGATCTTGCGGGAAGACCGGGGTGAGATTCTGACCCGGAACTTTAATTCCGTGAAGAATGTGAACCAGAACGGATAATTCTCATAAAGGTTCAGCACCCGGGGAATACCAATCTCACCGCGGATGGCCTCTGCCGGAGATAAGGGTTTGTATCCGAAGAGACGCTTATACTTGTATTCATAAAGGTTCGGTACCTTTTCCTTGTTCTTCTCCAGACCCAGGCCTCTTTCGCAGCGGTTGCCGGAGATAAATTGTCTGCCTCCCCCAAAGTCGCTGATGGTCAGGATGCAGTGGTTGTTGCAGTGAGGACAGCGGCTCATGCTGTTCTTATATTCGAGATGGATGATTTCATCCAGAGACAGCATCCGGGTCGGGCCGGTTTCTTCCGCTCTCTCCCTGGCGATCAGGGCGGCCCCGAAGGCTCCCATGATACCTGCGATGTCCGGACGGACAGCCTTGCAGCCGGAGATCCTCTCGAAGCTTCGTAAAACGGCGTCATTATAGAAGGTTCCACCCTGGACAACAATCTTTTTGCCCAGCTGGTCGGGACTGGTCAGCTTAATAACCTTGAGAAGAGCATTGCGGATGACCGAATAGGCCAGACCAGCGGAGATGTCACCTACGGAAGCCCCCTCTTTTTGCGCCTGCTTGACCTTGGAATTCATAAATACCGTACACCGGCTTCCCAGATCGATGGGCGAAGGGGCAAAAAGAGCGATCTTTGCAAAATCAGCGATGGAATAATTCAGCGATTTGGCAAAAGTCTCAATAAAAGAACCGCAGCCGGAAGAACAGGCTTCATTGAGGAGGACATTGTCCACTGCATGGTTGCGGATCTTGATGCATTTCATATCCTGGCCGCCGATATCCAGGATGCAGTCCACATCCGGCTCAAAAAAAGCGGCAGCATAGTAGTGGGCCATGGTTTCTACTTCACCATGGTCCATGTTGAGGGCGGCCTTGATCAGAGCTTCCCCGTATCCGGTGGAGCAGGAGCCTGCGATGTAAGCACCTTCAGGAAGCCGGTCTTTAAGCTCGGTAATCGACCGAATGGTGGTCTTGAGAGGACTTCCGTTGTTATTATCGTAGAAATGATAGAGAAGGTCGCCTTCTTCGCTTACCAGAGCCACCTTGGTCGTGGTGGAACCGGCATCGATGCCCAGATAGCAGGGGCCGGCGTAGGACTCCAGATCCCCCTTCTTTACCGTAAAACGGTTGTGATCTTCTACAAAAGTGTCATATTCATCCTGGTCCTTAAAGAGAGGAGCCAGACGTTCCACCTCCACGGCAAGATGGATGTCAGATTCAAAAGCGGCCAGAAGCTGGTCCAGGGACATCTGACAATCTTCTTTGGCATTGAGAGCCGCCCCTTTTGCGGCAAAAAGATGGGAATGATCCGGGTCGATGATATGGTCATCGTCCAGTTCCAGAGTCCTGATAAAAGCCTTCTTCAGTTCCGGCAGGAAATGGAGAGGACCGCCCAGAAAGGCTACATGGCCCCGGATGGGCTTGCCGCAGGCCAGACCGCTGATGGTCTGGTTGACCACAGCCTGAAAAATGGAAGCAGCCAGATTCTCTTTGCTGGCTCCTTCGTTAATCAGGGGCTGGATATCTGATTTGGCAAATACGCCGCAACGGGCCGCGATGGGATAAAGGGTGTCATAACCAGCGGCATAATCGTTAAGGCCTGAAGCATCCGTCTGAAGCAGGCTGGCCATCTGGTCGATAAAGGAACCTGTGCCCCCGGCACAGACTCCGTTCATCCTCTGTTCAATCCCGTGATCAAAATAAATGATTTTGGCATCCTCGCCCCCAAGCTCAATGGCGACATCCGTCTTATCATTGTAGTCCTGAAGAGCATCTGATACGCAGATGACCTCCTGACAGAAGGGGATGGAAAGGTATTCTGAGATGGCCATACCGCCGGAACCCGTAACCGTGGGATGGACGGTCAGATTGGACAGCTTCTCCCGGGCCAGAGCCAGAAGATCGCGAAGGGTCTCCTTGATGTTGGCAAAATGGCGGCGGTAATCGGAGAAGAGAATCTTTCGGTTCTGGTCGATGATTGCCACTTTAACTGTAGTGGAACCGATATCGATTCCAAGAGAGTTTTTCATAGTTTGTCGGTTCTCCTTTGTTAGTCTTTCGTTTATAATCATCCTTTCCCGTGAGGAGTGGATGAAAACAGACATTTTAAATCTATATTATAACGGAGGCGGGAAAAAAAAACAACAG
>CAMOVS010000144.1 GCA_946627575.1 uncultured Lachnospiraceae bacterium | reverse complement strand
AGAGGCCAGATCCTGATCCAGACCTTGCCGATGATCTCATCGCGACTTACCGTACCTACAGCCTCATACCTGCTGTCATAGCTCTGAGGCCGATTATCTCCCAGACAAAAATACTCATTGTCTTTGAGTGTCATAGGGAAATCCAGTTCTCCCGGATCCTCTGTAAATCCATCAATAGAATATATATCGGAAGTCAGCTCATTGCCGTCGATATAAACTTTGTTATTTACGATGTCCACCGTTTCTCCGGGAAGCCCGATAACTCTCTTAATATAATAAGGTCTGTTTGCCTTCGACTCAGACCCCTCTTCGGAATCACCTGACCCGAATTCCTCCGCTGGTCCCGGGAAAACAACGATATCAAAACGTCCGGGATTGCCAAAGCGATAGGAAATCTTGTCCATAATTAAGCTCTGCCCATCTTTTAAAGTATTATCCATAGAGCAACCATTAACCACAGTTCTCTGCCCTACAAATGTAATAATCAGATAAACCAGAGCAATTACTACAGCCAGGTAAACAATAAATTCAATCATATCTTTCTTCTTTGAAGCAGGAGATTCTTCTTTTTGGGAAGACGCTTCTTTTATCGGAGAATCATTTTTTTTCTGAGTATCTTTTTCCGCTTTTTTGGCAGAGTCTGTCTTTTTATTCTTCTTTACCATCTTTGCTCCTAAATAATATTATATGTCCAATCAATTCTCAGGAATTTCCAGGGATATTCTTGCCAGTCGCAGAGCCCGAAAGTCATCCAGAATCAATCTGGCTGCCTTGTCCAGATCAGGCTGACCGCCTTTCATGACACAGCCTCTCCTTTCACAAATATCAGCGAGGATCTGATGACTGTCTCCTTCTTCTTTTGCTCCATAGCGATCTGCAAGTACGCCCGGATAATTGGATACGAGGTATTCGATCAGGTTAAGGCCCATCTCGGATACATTCAGGATCTCATCCCTTATCGACCCGATCAGGGCCAGCCTCATACCGATGGTCTGATCTTCGAATTTGGGCCAGAGTATACCGGGAGTATCAAGGAGTTCCACATCCTTATTGATCTTGATCCATTGCTTGCCCTTGGTCACACCTGGCTTATTGCCGGTTCTGGTGCTGGCCTTGCCTGCAAAAGAGTTGATGAAAGTGGACTTGCCGACATTGGGTATGCCCACAACCATAGCACGGATGGGACGATTGAGTATGCCCCGCTTCCGGTCCCTCTCTTTTTTCTCCTTACAGGCTTCCTGGATAAGACTTTTGACCTCCTTGATACTGCCTGTCTTCCTGGAGTCCAGGCTGCAGACAAAGAAGCCTTTTTGTTCATAATATTTTTTCCACTGTCTGGTAAGTTCCGGATCGGCCATATCCGCCTTATTCAGGAGAATCAAGCGGTATTTATTCCTGGCCAGGTCATCGATATCCGGATTTTTGCTGCTCAGGGGTATTCTGGCATCGACAAGCTCCACAACGATATCAATCAGTTTTATATTTTCCTGCATCATTCTCCGGGCTTTGGTCATATGGCCCGGATACCATTGGTATTGCATGACACACTCCTTTATCGCTTTCCTTCCCGGACAATCCAGGAAGCCTTGCCGACAAATTGATCCCTTTTTATATTGCCGATGTTGGCAACCCTGGAGTCCTCACTATTATTGTAATTATCACCCAGGACAAAGTATTCATCTTCTCCCAGTTTGATCTCATAGGCGGCCAGGCCGGCTGAAAGGATATTCTCCTTGAACCTCTTCTGTTCTTCCCCGTTAATATAGAGACGGCCTTCCCGGATCTGTACCTTCTCCCCGGGCAGACCGACGACACGTTTCAGAGTATAATGGACAGAACTTCCATTCTCCAGTTCCAGAACCGCAGCATCATAACGTTCGGGGTCGTGCAGCCTGTAATACAGCTTATTAACCATGATGGCATCACCATCGTAATAAGAAGGCTGCATGGAGTTTCCGCGAACTGTAATAATCTCCATACAAAAATGAACCAGAAGCCAGGCAAGAAGTACAGCACCAAGAACCGATCCGACCCAGAGAACAATTTTTCGGATCATCCGGTTTCTGCGCTCAATATATCGATAGTTTTTCAAATACAGTTCCCTCCTTTGACCTGCTCTATTCGAACTGCATACCGATTACCATTCATGGCTGCCGCCGATCAGATCACAGGTTCCGGACATTAGCATTCAAGACTTCCATCCACCAGAATACAGGCTCTGAATCGTTTCCATGCCGGTTACGGGATATGGAAAAACAGGGCAAGTATCTGCATACTCGCCCCGGGTTCATCTGATATCATTAATTATCGAACTAACTCTTTTACCTTAGCACGCTTGCCCACTCTGTCACGCAGATAGAAAAGCTTAGCTCTTCTTACCTTACCTCTGCGAACTACCTCAATCTTGGTCACGATCGGGGAATGTAAGGGCCATGTTTTCTCAACGCCGGTGCCATTGGAGAACTTACGAACTGTAAAAGTCTCTTTTGCTCCACCATTCTGTCTCTTGATGACGGTTCCTTCAAATACCTGGATTCTTTCACGGTTTCCCTCGATAACCTTCGAAGAAACACGTACGGTATCACCAACGCGGAATTCTGTTACTTCAGGTTTAAGCTGTGCATTCTCAATGCTCTTAATAATATCCATGTGTTACCTCCTGTAAATATGGGTGTTCTTAATACAAGCATGTAACAGAGGACCACCTTTTTTCACAACTATATGATGTTACCACAGATTATACTGTGGTGCAAGAGAAAAATCGAATTATATCTATTGATCATTCTATCTATTGATCAGTCCATGAATCCCTTTTATAACCGAGCGTCTCCAGGTAGGAAAAGTCTTCCCGGGACAGATCTGCCTGCTCAAGCAGGTCCGGTCTGTGTCGCAGGGTCCGCTCTAAAGATTGCCTGCGCCGCCACTCCTCTATGCGTGCATGGTGTCCCGAAAGGAGAACCTCGGGAACTTCCCTGCCGCGAAAAACCGGCGGCCTTGTATATTGGGGATATTCAAGAAGATTATTATAAAAGGACTCATAGGTGCCGGATTCCTCGTTGGTCAGCACCCCCGGAACCATCCTTGCGATGGCATCGATCATAACCATGGCGGCCAGCTCACCGCCGGTCAGCACATAGTCACCGATAGACACCTGGTCCGTCACGATCTCATCAAGAACCCTCTCATCGACACCCTCATAGTGACCGCAAAGAAAGATTATCTCCTCCTCATGGGCCAGGTCTCTGGCCATGTCCTGGCGGAAAACCCTGCCCTGAGGGGTCAGATATATCACTCTGGGCTTTTGATCCATACCTTGTGTCACGTGAGTCCATGCTTCATATATGGGATCCGGCTGCATGACCATGCCGGCTCCGCCGCCGTAGGGATAGTCATCCACATGACGGTGCTTATCGTGAGAGAAATCTCTGATATTGACCACGTTCAGGCCGATGGTTCCGCGCTCTATGGCTCTCCCGGTTATGCTGGTCTCCAGCCCGTTCTGTACCATATCCGGAAAAAGGGTCAGCACATGGAACTTCATCCGCCAATCAGCCCCTTCAGAATATGAACCAGGATAATTCCTTCCTCCATATCCACATCCAGGATACAATCCTTTATAGCCGGAAGCAAAACAGTGCCTCCATCTTCCGTCTTTACTTCATAGACATCGTTGGCCCCTGTTTCGATGACATTGATCAGCTTGCCGATGGTCACTCCGGAATCATCCACGATGGTCAGACCGACCAGATCAGCAATAAAGTATTCATCTTCTTCCAGAGGAACCGCATGCTCCCTGGTCACCAGCATGGGACAGCGCTTGAACTGTTCCACATCATTAATGTCATCAAGCCCTTCAAACCTGACAAAGACAAACTGCTTAAAAAAACGACACTTATCCACCTTTTGTTCTACAAGGCTTCCATCTTTGGCCTGGATAAAGACCTGGGTCAGATCCTTAAACCGTTCTTTGTCATCCGTCGTGGGAAAAACCTTCACTTCTCCCTTGAGACCATGGGTCCCTGTTATGATGCCGACCTGCAATAAATCTTCCATAAAACTCTTATCCCTGATCACACTAAGATTCAATATCTACGACAACCTTCTTCTGCTCATTAGAAGAAGCTGCCTTAACAACAGTCCGGATCGCCTTAGCAATCCTTCCCTGCTTGCCGATCACCTTGCCCATGTCTTCCTGTGCAACATGCAATTCAATACAGATTGCTTTCTCGGTTTCTTTTTCGGTAACCACAACCTCGTCCGGGTGGTCAACCAAAGCCTGGGCAATCACTTTGACCAAATCTTTCATATATTATGCCTCCGGTTTATGGGGTACCGGATCTTATTTCTCGATTCCGGCATTCTTCAGCAGTCTGGCAACAGTATCTGTAGGCTGTGCGCCCTTGGAGAGCCAATCCTTGGCTGCTTCCTCATCAATTCTCACCTCAGCGGGCTCCTGGTTGGGATCATAGAATCCGATCTCATCGATGTTTCTGCCATCACGGGGAGATCTGGCATCAGCTACAACGATTCTGTAGATTGCGGTTTTCTTCTTTCCCATTCTCTTTAATCTCATCTTAACTGCCATTGTTCTTACACCTCTTTCATCTTTCTTGTAATAATTGACCGGCTAATTATGCCGACATAGGATATATAAACCCGCTGTTGCGGTATAACCTCTATATAATGATATCAGGGTCAAAAGGTCTATATTCACGATATGCTTGCATAATCGTGAATA
>CAMOVS010000143.1 GCA_946627575.1 uncultured Lachnospiraceae bacterium | reverse complement strand
TAAGGCTGGTGATAGGAGCAAAATAGCCCTTATGCTCCACAGCCCTTATCTTAAGCTCAGCTGCCCTGGCATTGACGATGTCGGACAGTGAATACATGGAGGAGGTAGCCCGTGCAGCCCGGATCAGGCTAAGCAGGAGATCCTTCTTCATAACATAAGTCTCCATAAAGACATTAGCCACATCATTGTCACCAAGACAGGGAGCAATAGAAGCTACCCTCTCACCATCCAGGATCAGCTTATTGCAGGTGGAGTAGCCTTCTCGGGCATCATCCACAGTATGATAAAGCACGCTGATATCTGTGCCGGATGCCTGATGATCCTTAAGGAAGGCATCAAAATCCTGCCGGAATACCATGCAGCTTGGTGTAATCACAACATATTCCTGATGCATGCCTTCGATCTTCTCCAGATTCTCCACGAAGGCACTGATGTTTGTATTATAGATCTCATTCAGGTTATTCTCCGTCGGGAAAAGCAGCTGGATGCGGCCCTTCTTGGAGTTAATGTTGTAATGACGGCCGGTTCCGATGGTGGAAACGATGGACCGGGGATTGCTGCTGATATATACCTGAATCCGGTCAATATCACTGTTGCTGAAGTTGGAGATCGGGAAGTCGATTACACGATATCTTCCCAGGAATGAAAATGCACCGATGGAACGATAATTCTGAAGACCTTCTACCTTCTGCTCTGCAGACGAAGTAATAATACCAAATGCTTTTGTCATGCTCCATTACCTCCTTATACATCCTGTGCAACAAGCAGGATCTCCTTGCTGTCTGCCTCGCCGACAACAGCATCCCTGCTGATCTTCACGCCATCCGCAACAAGAGCCCGTGTCACCACTGCTCCGTTCTCAACCACTACATCCGGCATGAGAACAGAATCAATAACCTTAGCCCCCGGCTTCACCACAGCGCCGGTAAAGATAACCGAATTCTTCACCTGGCCGGATATCTGACATCCCTGGGTGATGTAAGCATTGTCAATCTCTGCATCCGGTCCAAAGTAGGCGGGCATAGCTGTCGCATCCTCAGTATAGATGGTCCAGGAAGAATCATTCAGATCCAGCTCATTGTCCTCATTAAGCAGGTCCATGTTAGCTTCCCAGAGAGAGTCGATGGTTCCTACGTCCTTCCAGTAGCCCTCGAACTTATAAGCCACCAGCTTCTCACCGCTGTTAAGAAGGGTCGGGATAACATTCATACCAAAGTCATGCTTGGAATCCGGATCCTGGGCGTCAGCCAGAAGGATCTCGCGAATCTTCTTATAATCAAATATATAGATTCCCATGGAAGCGAGGGTGCTTCTAGGATGCGCCGGCTTCTCTTCAAAGTCGATGATCCTGCCGCTCTCATCGGTGATCATGATACCGAAACGAGTCGCCTCCTCCAGAGTGACAGGCATAACGGCGATGGTGCAAGCAGCATTCTGCTCCTTATGATAGCGGAGCATCCTTTCATAGTTCATCTTATAGATATGATCTCCGGAAAGAACCAGGAGGTATTCCGGATCATAATTGTCGATAAAGTCGATATTCTGTGTTATGGCATCAGCTGTTCCGCGGTATACATCAAGATCCGCATCCGCTTTCTCTCTGGGGGGCAGAACAAAAACACCGCTATCCTTGGTATCAAGTCCCCAGAGACCACCCTTTGCTGCATAGCTGCCCAGCAAAACAGATTCATACTGGGTAAGAACACCGACGATATCAATATTGCTGTTCGCACAGTTACTCAGAGGAAAGTCGATGATACGGTACTTGCCTCCGTAGTAAACTGCCGGCTTGGCAACTTTATTGGTAAGGTCATGAAGACGGCTTCCACGGCCACCTGCAAGAATCATTGCAACCATTTCATTTTGTTTCATGGTATCTCCCTTCTAAAAAGTTAGTAAAATCATATCAGACACATTATACCATAAAAAAGAGATTGTGGGCAAAAAATATGATACAATCTCACAATCATTTCCGCAAATAATATATACCCATTATGCAGATTTGCATAATGGATCTGAAATATTGTAACCCTGTTCATTTAGTTTTGTTGCATAAGCCGATCATCACTCCGGCCGGCAAGATAATCCGTGACCCGTATAACATACTCCCAAGCAATCCGCCATCCAAACATCGTAAGGTTCTTGACAGAAAAAGTCCCTCATGGTAAACTCTTTTAGTGCGATAAGAGCACCGGCCAGCTTGTCGGAATTGGCAGACGAGACAGACTCAAAATCTGTTGTGGGTAACCGCGTGTGGGTTCGAGTCCCACAGCTGGCAGTAAGAAGATCCCCGGAAAACCTTTGTGCGGTTTTCCGGGGTTAAATAATTTTCAGTATCCTAATAGTAGTCAGCCGTTTCTTTTCCGACTTCTTCCCCCCTCAGCTTTTTCCTGAGAATCAGGAAGTATATAAGACATAAGGTATTCTGTACCAGGGAGGACGAGGGCGTGGCAAGCCCGATCCTGAAGATAGATACAGGCTGAATCCGGCTGAAAAGGATGCTTAAGGGAACACGTACTCCGAAAGCTCCGATGATTCCCTGGACCATGACAAAACGTGTCTTCTGGCAGCCGTTAAAATAGCCGATAAAACAGAAAAGGAAAGCAGTCTGCAGACAATCGATCCCATAAGCCTTCAGATACTGACCGGACGCCTGGCATACAGCAGGGTCATTGGAGAACAGAGCACTCATGGCAGGGCCATGGAAGAAAGCCAGATAGCCTAGGATCAGGCTGCAGACAAATGATATTCCGATGCCATAGATCAGGGCCTTCTCTGCCCGGCGCATCTTGCGTGCCCCATAGTTCTGGGCGACGAAGGAAGACATAGCCTGGGAGAATGCTGATGGCAGGAGCATGATAAAGGCGCACAGCTTCTCTGCCACCCCGATGCCGGCAGATGCCACAACACCAAGTTCATTGACGATTGCCATGATAATCAGGAAGCTCATGGACACCAGGAGGTCCTGAAAAGCAATGGGCGCTCCCAGCGTCAGAAGCCGCCGGATCAGGCGGCCATGGAATCCGATATCTTTTATGCTAAAGGAGAAGGGCATCCCCCTTTTCTTTATAATCACAAATGACAAAATGACACTTAAGGCCTGGGCAGCAACGGTTGCTATGGCCGCTCCTGCGGCTCCCATTCCGAATCCTGCCACCAGAAGCAGGTCTCCTCCTACATTAAAAGCAGCCGCAATAAGGACGGTAATCAAAGGCATCCTGGCATCGCCGATCCCTCGGAATATACTGCCAAGGATATTATAGGCCACAATGAACACAGCCCCTCCACAGCAGATTCTGATGTAAGAGACCGTCTGGGAAAAAGCTTCCTCCGGGGCATTTAGAGCCGAAGCCACCGGAGCCGCCAGAGGCTGCATGGCGATGGCCAGTAAGATGCCGATAATAGTAAAAATACAGATGGTAGCCCCCACCACTCTTCCACATTCAGCCTGTCTTCTTTGACCGATGTACTGACCCAAAAGAACCGTTGTACCCACTGCAAGATCCGTAATGATCAGAGTTATAGAGTGCATAAGCTGAGATCCTACCGACACCGCCGAGACATTCACCGCATCGGAAAACTGACCAACGATCAGCAGATCTACTG
This sequence comes from uncultured Lachnospiraceae bacterium, assembly GCA_946627575.1. Taxonomy (GTDB): domain Bacteria; phylum Bacillota; class Clostridia; order Lachnospirales; family Lachnospiraceae; genus Anaerobutyricum. The sequence continues at coordinate 1,134 of CAMOVS010000143.1, read as the reverse complement.
CTCCGTAAAGAGACTGGATCAACAAGGCAAACAATATGGGAAATACAAATCTTATCAAAGGGGAAAGGATGCTTCCTTCCGTAAAATCATTTTGCTTCATAATTACTTTCCTGCTTACATGATGGTGGCAATCAGTTTTTATTATTATTCTCCGAAAGCAATCCACTCCGGTTCCGCATCAAAATCCCTATATTCTGAGCAGATCGACAATTGGTAGTCTTCCGGCAGCCGGCTTTCCGGAGGCAGCGGATTGATTCCCGGTCTCTTTATGGGCCAGGAACGAACATAAATGTCCTCATATCCAGCGATCTTCCAGTCCCATACAGACCCATTCTTTTTTTCTGCAGATACGACCCGGATTCCTGCCGGATCCATGGAAAGGCCTTTGCCAAAGTATTTCATCACACTCTCTTTGACCGTCCATAATAGTGTGCAGATCTTATCGAGCGACAGCTCTTTCTCCCTCTCCGCTCTTTTAGCAAGGGCCAGATCTTCCTGGGCAAAAACCCGTCGGATCAAAGATTCTTTGAAGGTCTGCCTGCCTTCGATATCAATCCCCACCGGCCTGTCAGACAGGACACAGGCTGCCAGCTGACCGGAATGAGAGAGGTTAAAGTAGAGATCATCCCTGTCTTTTATGAAGGGCTTACCTTGTTCCGAGAAACTGAGTTCAACTATCTTTCTCTGAGAATATCCTGCATCCGTATCGTCTGCAGTCCCAGTCCCATTAGGTCTGGTCAGGCTGATCCCTGCCTGGTCCAGGGCCAGCTTCAGAAGGATCCCAGCCCCCAGACTCAGCCTCTTATCTTTATCAAATCGAAATCGATCAATCTTTTTCTGCCGGTCTTCCGGCATCTGGCCATAATAAAGATCATAGATGTGCGGGTCTTTCAAAATGTCTGTATGAAGAAGAGTGATTCGGTTTTTCGTTGTCATTATCTTATTATATGTCATTTTACAATCCGTCCGCTTTCTAAAACACTCTTCATGGGGCATTTACTTTTTCCTGGCATGTACCGGCTTATCGCCTTACATATCAAGACTCGCTGCTGAATATCAACACCTGTCTTTCGTTTTATATTAGCATAAAATCATATTAGCATAAAACAAGGGAAAAAAAAATAATCAAATCAA
>CAMOVS010000142.1 GCA_946627575.1 uncultured Lachnospiraceae bacterium | reverse complement strand
AGCTCAACGCCCATCTCGATCATACGCAGGCACGCGGAAAGCACAAACTGTCTGGGAACTCCGGAGAGTTTCATCTTCGTGTGTCCGGAAAGATTCTCTCGAATCACTTCCACATCATGGACATCAGGTAAACCTGCAGAACCGGTCGCTGTCTTCACATAATCAGCTCCGCACTCGCAGCAGATCCTGGTAACTGTCGCAATCTCTTCATCATTAAGATATCCAACTTCTATAATAACCTTGCTGAGAGCTCCCGCTTCCCTTGCCTTATCAGCCAGATACTGAACCTCCTCGCGAATCAGATCCAGCTTACCATCCTTCAAGGCTCCGATATTGATAACCATATCCAATGCATTCCCGCCGTTAGCGATGGCATCATCTATCTCTGCCTTCTTCATAGCTGTAGTCAGCGTCCCGTAGGGGAAGGAAAGAGCAACGCCGACATTAACATCACTTCCTGCAAGTTCCTCTGCCACTACTTTGGTCCAGCAGGGCGTCGTATACATAGCTGCAAGATTATGGGCTCTCGCATCTCTGCAGGCCTGGCGGATAGCTTCTTCCTGAGTATCAGGCGCAAGCACTGCCATATCAAAACACTTGGCGAATCTTTCAACGGTTAAGTCTTCTTTTTTGATCATGTTTCCTTTCTCCTTTTTCTTTTCCATATGATATATGTGGCCCGTAATATATCTTTATATTTATAATTATTATTTATTTTATCAGATAATTGTCGTCTTTTAAATGTGATATAGCAAACAGGGATTGTGATATAATAACTATATCGAGCTTTGTTAAGTCATTTAATAATATGACATGTAGAATTACAAAAGAAGCTCTCATTTACAGGAAAATCATGAAAAATATCTTGAAATAAGACCCAATTATTATTACAATATTCTTGAACATCACTATACATGTTAATACAAGTCTGAAAATATTTACAGAGTCTTTCATAGGGTATTTATTTCGGGAAAATAACTTCATCGTGATTTCCCGGCCAAAAGGAAGGATGGTTTTTCATTATGGGTAAAGCATTTCCGGAAATCAAAGGACTTATGGGTTTTGGCTCGCTGCGGCTGCCGCTGATCGAATCCGGTGTCGTTGACATAGAGCAGACCAACAAGATGGTAGATCTCTTTTTAGACAGCGGATTCAACTATTTCGATACATCACACAATTACATTGGCGGTGCCAGTGAGAAGGCTATCAAAACCTGCCTGACCGACCGCTACCCCAGAGACCGCTACATCCTGGGCAATAAACTTTCCAGAGCTTATTTCAACTGCAAAGAAGACATCCGGCCTCTCTTTGAGTCCCAGCTGGAGATCTGCGGAGTCGATTACTTTGACTTTTATCTCATGCATTCACAGAACCGGCAGCGCTACCAGAAATACAAGAGCCAGGGAGCCTATGATACCGCTCTGGAATTGCTGGAAGAAGGCAAGATCCGCCATTTCGGCATCTCTTTCCACGACAAGGCTGATGTCTTGGAGCAGATCCTGAATGACTATCCCCAGATCGAGGTCGTCCAGATTCAATTTAACTATCTGGATTACGAAAGTGCATCCACAGAGAGTAAGAAAGTCTACGAACTCTGCCGCAAATACAATAAGCCAGTATTTATTATGGAGCCTTTAAGGGGAGGCAACCTGGTAAACCACCTTCCCGAGGAAGCTAAAGCAGAATTCGATAAACTGGGAGATCCGACCCAGAGTCCGGCAACCTACGCCCTTCGCTTCCCCGGCGCTTTCGAAGGGGTAGAAACCATACTAACCGGGGCCAGCAGCCCGGAGCAGATAGCAGAGAACATCTCGGCCATGAAGGATTTCCAGCCTCTTACCGACAAGGAACTGGAAACGGTATGGAAGGTAAGAGACCTCTTCAAGGCTCAGGACATGATCCAGTGTACAGCCTGCCGCTATTGCCAGGATGTCTGTCCTAAGAACATCCTGATCCCGGATATCTTTGCCTGCCTTAACAACGAGACAGCCTTCACCTCCTGGAAATGGAGTACAGAGGTCTATTACCACGAGGTTCTGACTCTGAACGGCAACAAAGCTTCCGATTGTATCGGCTGCGGCCAGTGCGAATCCAACTGTCCTCAGGACCTGCCCATACGCGATCTCCTTAAGACAGCAGTGGCAGAATTCGAGGAAAAAGAAAGAGAAAAAATTAAGTAAATCGGAGGATATCTATGAGCAAACTGACAGTATATTTTATACGGCACGGTACAACAACCATGAATTTGCAGGGCCGCTTTTGCGGAAGCACCGATGCCCTCCTGGATCCTCAAGGCTGGGATGAGCTCCGTCAATTAAAGGAGGACTATGATATCCCCGATGTTGACAGAGTCTACTGCAGTCCTGCCATCCGTTGCCGTGAGACAGCTTCCGTATATTATCCGGACAAGGAACCCATCCTCAATGAAGGTCTCTGGGAATGTGATTTTGGAAAGGGAGAAAGGACGCCGGCTTCCGATTATGCAGGCACTGACTTCTTCAAAGACTGGATTATACAGCGGCCGGACATCGCCTTCCCCGAAGGAGAATCCCTCCTGGAAGTCAGCTTCCGGGCTCTCTCGGCCATGACCCGGATCGTCTATGAATGCAGAAGAGACAATATCACCACCATCGCAGTGGTCGCCCACGGCATTGTCCTGGCAAGACTCATGGATGCTAGTCTCAATCCCCACGAATACGCTGCCGAATTCACCCTCAGCCCCAACGGCATGGGCCTTGTCGGAACCGTAGATATGGATCAATGGTTCCGGAAACAGGAGATCTTATTCGAGAAATACTTTCCGGAAGGAGCCCCCAGGCTCAAACCGGAAGACTCACCTTACTTTGCAAAGGACTGACTTTCTATGACACCAAAGAAATTCTACATAGCCTCCCCATTTTTTAATGACGAGGAAATCCAGGCCATAGTGAAAACGGAAAACATCCTAAGAAACCGGGGATTTCAGGTGTTCTCTCCAAGAGAACACACAGCACCCGAAGAAACACCGGGAACAGCAGCCTGGAGCCATAAAATCTTTGAAATAGACCGGGAAGGCATCGTATGGGCAGACTGTCTGGTTGTACTTTACTGGGGTAATTACAGTGACACCGGCACCGCCTGGGAGTGCGGCTACGTCTACGCCACAGGCAAACCGGCAGTCATCGTTCACCTGGGAGACTCCTCCAACCTTATGATCCATGAAGGCTCCCACACCAACCTCAAAGGATTGGATGAGCTTGAAGCCTACGATTTTGAATCCATGCCCAGGTATCCCTATGAGGGGAAAATGTATTAAACATAGATCCTGTCAAAAGCACCGGCAGTCTTCATCAGACTGCCGGTGCTTTTTTTCGCTTCTATTCTTTTACACGATCTTCCGCTGTGCCAATGAATCTCTTATGTGCTTCTATGCCTCTGCTGTCAATCAGAAAATGGTCAAATCAGCCTGACGCCAACAGAAGTCCATTAAGCTCCCTGCTCGCCTGCTCAAAATCATTAAAGCAGACCCCTTTCATCCCGTAATCCATAGCCGCCTGCACATTCTCCGGCCGGTCATCGATGAAAACACACTCCTCAGGGACTAGGCCATACTCCTGGCAGAGTCTATGATATATCCTGGGATCCGGCTTAGTCATCCCCACATAACAGGAAAAAATGCCCCCATCCATCAGAGGAAGAAAGTCCAACACCTCCGGCTTAGCCTGCATAACATATTCGGAATAATTAGAAAGATATAGAACCTTATACCCTCTCTCCTTCAAACTTTTAATCCACGGAATCGCATACTCCTTCTTATCCATACACTCACTCACATGGTCAAGAACCAGCCGAATCTCACTCTTATAATCAGGCTCCGCTTCCATCATCCGGCCAAACACTTCCTCAGCATCCACGCCAAAATCAAGCTCATCCCAATATCCGGTTCCGTATATGGCCCCCGTCACCTTCTTCACAAGCTCATCATCCTTAAGAAGGCCTTTTATATAGGTCTTAAAATGCCAGTCCATAAGAACATTTCCTATGTCAAATATTATTGTCTTAATCATGATTTCCCTCTATTGCATCCAGTTTGCTGTAGATAACCGAGCTTTTAATCGCTTCCCGTCACTCTTCCCATCTCCGTATATATCATACCATGCTTTCCACGATCCGACCTCATAAGAGAAATATGATTCACATCGATTCTTATATTCGGCATCTTCATATAACCATCAGGATGATCCCCTTTAAAAGAAACCCTGCGCGCCAGAGTAATGTGGGGAGAAAACTTCTTCCTGTCAAAAGGTATCCCTCTATCCGAAAAAGCCCTGCGAAGCCGCCTGACATAATCACTCAGCTCTTTGCATTCTTCAACCCTGGCAAAGTACATATCTCTGAAATGCTGCAGCCCTTTAACCTTTATTGAAAATGATGAAAAAGGGATTTGCTCCATTATTTCCAGAATGTCATCGGGATCATTATACTCCCCGATAAAAGCCAAAGTCATATGCAGATTCTCCGGTGGAGCATATCTTCCCCTCACCCCGGCCTGCTTCAGACTCTCCTGAAGATCCGTTATAGCTTGTAAAACATTTCTATCAAAATTAATAGCGGCAAACAAACGCATATCTTCTCCTGTAATCAGCTTCCCTATCTCGCCTCTCATGGCTTTTTTCTTCGGTTATCTTCTAATTCGGTTTCCTTGATAATACGATATTCTCTGTTTAATCACTACATATATTATACCATGTATCCTGTATTTTATTCATGTAATCAAGCCCTATAGCAAAAAACGGCAAATCATCTTATCT
>CAMOVS010000141.1 GCA_946627575.1 uncultured Lachnospiraceae bacterium | reverse complement strand
ATAGTTTCATCAGGATTTATCCTAACCGCAGATGCCTCATACGTTTATGATAATTCATTCTTATCTTGATGATATTGAGGTCAAAAGATGTCACAGACTGGTCCCTATTTATCTCCTACATAGGCAGGGATAATGCCGATCTTTCTAAGGTCATCCACACCATCCAGGATCTCGGGAGCTGCCCTGGTTCCGATCAGCTCAGCGCCGGCCCGGATAAAGCAGAAGGCGTTCTGGGGTCTGGGATCCTTTACGCCGGCTACCTTAACCCTGGTCTTGGAACCTTTGACGGCATCCACCATGATCATGACATCGTTTACATCCGGTCCTGCATACTGGCCTGTAGAAGTCTTAACCCAGTCGATCCCGGCTTCGGCAACCAGCTTGGAAGCGGTTGCAATCTCTTCCTTGGTCAGGAAGCAGGTCTCGATGATCATCTTGGTGGGAATGCCCTGGGCAGCCTTCACATAGTCTTTGAACTCTGCCATAATCTTGTCGTATTTCTTATCCTTCAGATCGCCGACATTCATGCAGTTATCAAGAACCGTCGCTCCCAGACGAACCGCTTCTTCCGTCTCAAAGGCCTTAACGGCGCTGGACTGCTGGCCGAAGGGGAATCCGATGGCTGCGCCAACCTGAATATCTGTCCCTTTTAATTCTTCTGCTACGATAGGCGTCCACTCGGAAGAGGAGAAGCAGAATGCCTTGCAATTGTATTTAATTGCTGTCTTACATCCCTGACGGATCTCTGCCTCTGTCGTCTGCTTGGGAAGTACGGAGAAGTCAAACAACTTACCCATATCCCATTTCGTCATTTTTGATAAGTCAACCAAAGCCACAACCTCCTTCTATACCTTCTTTATATTGGATGGAGTGTCAAAACACTCTCACCTGATTCATACTCATAGGGATCGCTGCGCCGTAGTTTATCCTGCATAAGGCGGGATTACGCCGGCCTTTCTCATGTTATCAAACTCTTCAATGATCTGGGGAGCCTGGCGGGTACCGATCAGCTCGGCGCCTGCCTGGAGGAATACATAGGCGTTCTGAGGTCTGGGATCCTTCACGCCGGATACCTTAACTTTGGTGTTGGTTCCCTTACAGCAGTCCGCCATCAGCATAACCTGCTTAAGAGTCGGTCCGGCATACTGGCCGGATGAAGACTTCACCCAATCGATGCCTGCTTCAATAATCAGGTCGCAGGCCCGCTTAATCTCGTCATCGGTCAGATAGCAGACTTCGATGATCATCTTGGTCATAACTCCCTGGGCGGCGTCAACATATGCCTTGAACTCATCTTTGATCTCATCGTACTTCTTGTCCTTCAGTGCTCCGACATTCATACAGTTGTCAAGAACTGTCGCCCCAAGTCTTACCGCTTCCGCTGTCTCGAAGGCCTTCACAGCGCTGGACTGCTGACCGAATGGGAATCCGATGGCTGCGCCGACCAGAAGATCTGTGCCTGCCAGTTCCTCAGCAACTACAGGAGTCCAGTAGGATGAGCTGTAACAGAAAGCCTTACAATTGTATTTAATCGCCTCTTTACAGCAGTCACGTATGGTCTGCTCCTGGGTCTGTTTGGGAAGAATAGCATAGTCAAAGAACTTGCCGACTTCTTCTTTGCTTTTGATTTTCGTGAAATCAATCATAATCGTAACCCTCCTGTCTGTGTATTATTATTCTTCCGGTGCTATTCAACAATTTACATGAGGATCCGGAATAAGAGCCGGATCGCCATTCAGACTTTTATTTGATATTTCGTGTATAATTACAGAAAACATCCTCACGATCCCCGTCTGATATAGTCATTATACACAAAAAAAGAAGGAATGAAAATGTGATATCAATAACAAAAGCTGTGATATCTTACCATTCCATTCCTATCATTTTATATTTTATAATATGACATGTGAAATTATTCTCAAGACTTCTTATCGCTCTTCCAGCAGCTTTTCTTTAAGCTCCTGCTCCAGTTGGGTCAGCCGTCCTTCCGCCTCTTTTCTCTTCTCGCGTCCTTCCTTCTGGATCTTCAGGACCTCGTCAATGGTGGCGATCAGTTTCTCATTGGTATGAACCAGGGTCTCCATATCTACGATGCCCCGCTCGCCCTCTTTGGCCGTCTCCACCGTAGCCATCTGCAGCTTCTCCGCATTCTTTCGCAGAAGTTCGTTGGTCAGCTCGGATACCCGCCTCTGGGCCTCGGCAGCCTCTTTGGAGTGCTCCAGACCAAGGGCGATAACCATCTGGCTCTTCCAGAGAGGTATGGTGCTGGTCAGGGTGGTCTGGATCTTCTCGGACATGGTGATATTGCTGGACTGGATCATGCGGATCTGGGGCGCCATCTGAAGAGAGACCATCCTGGTAAGCTCCAGATCATGAATTTTCTTTTCAAAGCGGCTGATCATACCCCGCATATCGCTGACAGCCTGGGCATCCTCTGCCAGACCGGTCTCGGCGGCTTTTCTTTGCAGAGCCGGAAGTTCCTCGGTCTCCGCAATCCTCAGCTTCTTCTTTCCGGCCAGAATGTACATATTCAACTCACGGAAGTACATTTTATTCAAGTCATAGAGCTGGTCCAGAAGAGCGGAATCCTTCATAAGCCGGACCTGGTGTCCCTCCAGATTCTTTGCCACCTTCTCGATATTGGATTCTGCCTTATCATATCGGAGCTTCAGAGATTCCATCTTAGCGGCTCGCTTCTTAAAGAAGCCTCCGATTCCCTTGGGTTCCTCCTCATTAAAGTGACGAAGTTCGGAAACCACACCGCCAAGAAGGTCACCAACCTCTCCCAGGTCTTTTGTCCTGACTTTTTCCAGGGTGCCCGCGGAAAAGTCAGCCATCTTATGCTGAACTCCGGATCCATACTGGAGAATGGAGACCGTATCCTGAAGCTTGATCTGGTCTACAAAGGCCTCTACCTGCTTCTTCTCTTCCTCGGTCAGATACTTCTCCTCCTCATAGACGGCAGGCTCCGCTGCCTCTTCCTTGCGAAGTTCTCCTCCCTTCTTATCCTCGCTAAAAGGATCAAGGGTCAATGACGGTCCTTCTTTTAACAATTCATCAATATTCATGGCAACCTCCACATATTGTCCTTATTTCCTGATAGAATCTGAGAACTCAGTCTTTGTCCAGCCATCCTGGGCCAGCATGGCTCTCAATACCTTGATGTCCGCCGAGACATCTAGAGCATCCTCCTGGAATAATTCATCATACATCACTTCAAGGGCTTCATTGATGGTATCCATGGAGTCCTCGATCTCCTGGCAGGTTCCGGAGATATTCTCCCCCTGCACCGGCTGCTTTTCCATATCTTCATAGACAGCCATCAGCTTCATAACCGAAGGAATATAGTATTCCATCAGGCGGTTGGTCTTGCGCAGTTTATCCGGCCTGGCTTTGACGCAGAGGAATATGCGGGTCAGGGACAGTTCAAAGCGGTCTATTTTGTCCTGCATAAGCCCGGAAGTTATGCGAGCCTGATGATTATCAATTTCTTCCAGGATTTCCTCCGACCGGCGGGAGAACTCATACATTCTCCTCTCATCATCCGAAGCATGAGCCATCCACTCCTCTTCTCTTTTCTTCCTGGCTTCCGTTTCCTCCCTTTCCTTTCGGGAAGCTTCCGCCCCTTCATAGAGGGCTATGGCGTCATCTTTAAGCAAGAGGCAAGTCTCTCCATCATCCGTTCTGGAACCGGGAAGGAGATTCCCATTCAATAAAAATCGTATATCTCTCCGTATTTGTTTGACAGACTGCCCCGTCTTCTCCGCCAGTTCCGACAGCATAATATAGGAACGGTCTCCCCATATCTTTACATAATCACGGATTCGGCGAACCCGGCCGCTTGTCCGAATTCCGCTTCCCAGAACAAATGCACATAGTCCGGTTAAGGATAAAAATATTATTTCAGCTGCCGCCGCGGTTCCCATAAAGATACCGCCGGCAGCCGACATATGAAAAACCGCCGGCAGGAAAAGAAGGCTTGTAAGACCGAATAATCCTGTTCCGATCCCTCCCCAAACCGTTTTCAAAGGTCCGGACCAGGTCCCCGGCAGCCGAACCGGCCTTGTCACGGCAGGGAGCTGATCTTTGGTCTGTGCGGCATCAGCTGTTTGCTTTGCGGAACCGGAAAGATCGGAATCAGCATCTCTGCTTTTCTCTGCTTTCTTTTCCTTCTTTTGGTAGTTGTCCCGCTTTTTTGCATAGCCTCCAAAGTCCAGAACACTGTCTTTGGCCTCCCGGACAGTATCGACCGTATCCTTTACGGTTGTCCTTATACGTTCATTCAGACCGGAAAAATCCATAGACTCCACAGCTTCTTTTACTGCTTCGGATATCTGTTCGGCCAGGTTCATCTGTCCCTGGTCTCTTTTGTGATTTCCGGAATCTTTTTCTTTTTTATTCCAATCTGTCCATTCTGTCATATTATTCCTTTTAAATATTGATAGGGCCGTCAGAGGCCCTCATCCAGGCTCATACGAATAGTTCACATTATATTCAATAGATCCTTGTCCATCATACCATAAAGATCCTGAAGATCCAAACCATACGGCTTATCGAGCTTTAACGGGGATAAAGGATTGTCCGGCTTCTATTTTGAAGAGGCATCTCCCTGCCGGAAAAGAATCCTGTCTGTCATAATAATATCTACGCCCTTACGTAAAGCCTTGTTGGCTTTTTTTCTGGTCCGGATATTGTAATACACGATCTTCAGACCCTTTCTGTGCCCATAGCGAATCAAGGGCTTTTTAGGCTTATATTTTTTACGTATTTCTACAATTCTATTACTCATACTTTCGA
>CAMOVS010000140.1 GCA_946627575.1 uncultured Lachnospiraceae bacterium | reverse complement strand
AGAAATATAATTGTAACCTTGCTGTTTATTTGATAAAATAAAAGCACAATCCCCAGTGGATCAGGGCATCGTGCAAAAAGCGAGATGAATAGGGGCTGCATTTAATTATGGCAGATAACAAAGGAGGAAAGTACTATGAAAAAACGTATGGGAATGTTGATTGCGGTAGTATGCGCGGCCTTCCTTATGGCGGCAGCAGTCGGGAAAGGTGTTAAGGCTGAGACTTTAGGAGCAGCTGATCAGCCGGATCAGGTTGTGAGTGCTCCATCCGATGGTCGGATCAAAGCGGCCAGTACCATGACGGTAGACTCTCTTTCTGCAACCAAGGTTGGTATCGAGTTCAATGATGGCACCTATGAGAAAGAGGTTCAGCTGATGAACCGGTCCGGCAAGGTAATCAGTACGGATACCTGTTGGTATTCTTCTTCATTTAGCTTAAAGAAGAATACCGTGTATTATATTCGATATCGTGAAAAGTATTATGACTATTATAGCGGTCAGACATATTACACCAGCTGGTCCGGTAAGCTTGGTTTCTGTACAGCTAAGTTCAGTTTAAAACTCAAAAAAGGACGCAAGATAAAATATAAGGCACCTAAGGTAGCCGGGGTAAAGAACTTCAGAGTCTATGTTTCTACCAAGTCCGGATCCAAATATAAAAAGGTGAAGACACTGAAGCCCGGTAAGAGTTTCAAGTTAAAGAAGTTCCGGGGAAAGAAGATTAAAAAGTACAAAACCTATTACTGGTATGCCACAGCAAAGGTGAATGGTTCTTATGTACGCTGTTTGGCCGGTTATTGGCATGTATACTAATTGTGAATGATCTTTATATCCCTTTGAATCTTATACAGAGCTGTCTTGCAGCGGAGCGATCCGTGATAGCTATTGACCCCAACATCACATATATGGCATGATGCTTATAGCCCGCCGGTTTGATGCCGGCGGACTATATTGTTTATCTGGGTTTTTGTCCATATTATTGGTCCTATCTTCCCTTTCCTAAAATAATCATAGACGAAACCTTTCTTTTGGCATATAATAAACAAGATTGCTTTTTTTCGAAAGAATATGCGAAGATGAGTACTTTATTCCTATAATAAATAGGAACTGATCATTATAATAAAGAAGTGAATGACTATTACAGAAGTTTCTGTGACTGCATGAGGAGGGAACTATGAGTAAGAAACCATATTATATAACGACGGCGATTGCCTATACATCCGGCAAGCCGCATATCGGCAACACCTATGAGATCGTTCTGGCAGATGCCATCGCCAGGTTCCGGAGGAAGGAAGGCTATGATGTCCGCTTCCAGACCGGTACGGATGAGCACGGACAGAAGATTGAGCTTAAGGCCCAGGAAGCCGGTGTAACGCCTAAGGAATTTGTTGATGGCGTGGCCGGCGAGATCAAGCGGATCTGGGATCTGATGAATACTTCCTATGATAAGTTCATGAGGACGACGGATGATTATCATGAGGAGCGCGTCCAGAAGATCTTCAAGAAGCTTTATGATCAGGGAGATATCTATGAGGGCTATTATGAAGGCCATTACTGTACTCCCTGCGAGTCCTTCTTTACCGAGTCCCAGCTGGTGGACGGCAAGTGTCCCGATTGCGGCAGACCGGTAACCTTGGCCAAGGAGCCGGCTTATTTCTTCCGTATGAGCAAGTATGCGGACAGGCTGATTGAGCACATTAATACCCATCCGGAGTTCATCCAGCCCGAGTCCCGGAAGAACGAGATGATGAATAACTTCCTCCTTCCGGGTCTTCAGGATCTCTGTGTCTCCAGGACTTCATTTTCCTGGGGTATACCGGTGGATTTCAATCCCAAGCATGTTATATATGTCTGGCTGGATGCCTTGAGCAATTACATCACCACTTTGGGTTATGATGTAGACGGGAACCACGGAGAGCTCTTTAAGAAGTACTGGCCGGCGGACATCCACATTATCGGCAAGGATATTATCCGATTCCATACCATCTACTGGCCCATATTCCTGATGGCCCTGGATTTGCCCCTGCCCAAGCAGGTATTCGGACATCCCTGGCTTCTTCAAGGGGACGGCAAGATGAGCAAGTCCAAGGGAAATGTTATCTATGCCGATGATCTTGTGCAGATGTTCGGCGTGGATGCCGTACGTTACTTTGTCCTCCATGAGATGCCCTTTGAAAATGACGGCGTCATTACCTGGGAGCTTCTGGTGGAGAGGATGAATTCAGACCTGGCCAATACTTTGGGTAACCTGGTTAACCGGACCATCTCCATGACCAACAAATACTTTGACGGAATCGTGGAGAATGGCGGCGTGACAGACGGCTTTGATAAAGACCTGATGGATGTTGCCCTTGATACCAAAAGGGATGTCATCCGAGCCATGGAAAGGCTTAGAGTTGCGGATGCCCTGACTTATATCTTTAATTTATTTAAACGTTGTAATAAATATATCGATGAGACTATGCCATGGATTCTGGCCAAGGACGAGAAGGACAGAGACCGTCTTGCCACAGTCCTTTATAACCTGGTAGAGAGCATCACCATCGGTGCCTCCCTCCTCGAGCCCTTTATGCCGGAGACGGCCCAGAAGATCTTCGACCAGCTGCATTCCTCCAGCAGGTCCATGGAAGAGCTGGAGATGTTCGGATTGTATCCGTCAGGATCCAAGGTAACGGACAAGCCTGAGATCCTCTTCCAGAGGCTGAAGATGGAAGAAGTCATTGCCCAGGTAGACGCCATGTACGCGGAAAGAAACGGATCTCAGACAGAAGATGATGCCGCCCAGGAAAAGGCAGAGGATGTCATCGACATCGAACCCAAAGAGGAGATCAGCTTCGACCAGTTTATGGGGATGCAGTTCCAGGTAGGAGAGATCATTTCCTGTGAGGCGGTGAAGAAGTCCAAGAAACTGCTCTGCTCCCAGGTGAAGATCGGCAGTCAGGTCAAGCAGATCGTATCCGGCATCAAGAAATACTACAGCCCGGAAGAGATGGTAGGGAAGAAGGTCATGGTCCTTGTCAACCTCAAACCCGCCAAACTTGCAGGCGTCCTTTCAGAAGGCATGCTGCTTTGTGCTGAGGATGCAGAAGGCAATCTCTCTCTGATGGTACCGGAGAAAGACATGCCCGCCGGAGCCGAGATCCAATAAGCAGCCTTAATCGGGGACGGTTCTCAATTAGTCAAAATCAGAGATGACAAGTAATTGGGGACGGTTTTCGACTATAACTATCAAGAAGCCGGAAGAGTATCTCTTTATAGAAAGCTTTCCTCCGGCTTTTTTTCTTATTATTCAGCAGGGGATGGAGAAGACGATCTCTGCAAATGGATCCTGTATGTTTTTTCTTCCCTTTTTGCGAGTAAAGGGATTGACCGCATCAGGGTAGGGAAAGAGAAGATTAGAAATGATATTTGAGACACACGCGCATTATAACGACAAAAAATATGATGAGGATCGGGAGTTCCTTTTAAAAGAACTTCCCGGCCAGGGTATAGGAAGAGTGGTAAATATCAGCGCCAGCTGGCAGGATATGTTGAAAACGCTGGAGCTTGCTTCCGCCTGGCCCTTTATCTATGCCGCTGTGGGCATCCATCCTGACCATGTAGGGGAGCTTGATCCTGACCGCTTTGACCAATTACGGGACTACTGCCGGGCTGACAAGGTGGTGGCCGTGGGCGAGATCGGTCTGGACTATCATTGGGATGTAGAGCCCAGGGAGGTTCAGAAGGATTGGTTCCGAAAACAGCTCCTGCTGGCCCGGGAAATGGAACTGCCCGTGGTCATTCACAGTCGGGATGCCGCTCAGGATACCTTTGACATTATCAAAGAGTTTCACGCCGGTTCAGACGGAGGGATTATCCATTGTTATTCCGGATCCGTAGAAATGGCCAGAGACTATGTCAAACTGGGTTATATGATTGGTGTCGGCGGGGTTGTTACCTTTAAGAATGGCCGGGTTCTCAAGGAGGTGGTCCGGGAGATTGACCTGGACCATATCGTGGTGGAGACGGATTGTCCTTACCTGGCCCCGGTTCCCTTCCGGGGGAAGAGGAATTCATCGGCTTATCTGCCGTATGTTATTAAGCAGATAGCGGAGATCAAAGGACTGGATCCTGACCAGGTAGAAAAAGCCACATGGAATAATGCCATGAGGGTCTACCGGATGCAGCAGGGATAGATGAAAAGCTTCATAGGAGGAGCCTATGGGAAAGTTAAGTAATCCGCAGGAGACGATCGCGGTATTAAAAGAACATCAATTTACATTTCAAAAGAAGTACGGGCAGAATTTCCTCATTGATCCAAGGGTTTTGGATAAGATTATCGAAGCAGCCGATATCGGCCCGGAGGACTTTGTCCTGGAGATCGGGCCGGGGATTGGCACTATGACCCAGTACCTTTGTGAAAGAGCCCGGAAGGTCTGCGCGGTAGAGATCGACAGGAAGCTGATCCCCATCCTGAAGGAGACCCTGAAGGATTATGATAATGTCGACATTATCCATAACGATATCCTTAAAGTGGATATCAGAGAGATCGTGGACAGGGAAAATGAAGGGCGGCCCATCAAGGTGGTAGCCAATCTTCCTTATTATATTACGACACCTATTATTATGACCCTTTTTGAGAATGAAGTGCCTCTTGCCTCCGTGACCGTGATGGTCCAGAAAGAGGTTGCGGCCCGGATGCAGGCCGGACCTGGAAGCAAAGATTACGGGGCCCTGTCTCTGGCAGCCCAGTATTATGCAGAGCCCTACATCGCAGCATTCGTACCGCCGAATTGCTTTATTCCCAGACCGGCTGTC
>CAMOVS010000139.1 GCA_946627575.1 uncultured Lachnospiraceae bacterium | reverse complement strand
ACCGTACATGCCGTGAAATCGATGCCGATGGCGATAACTTCATCCGGGGATACGCCGTTGGTCTTCATGACCTCAGGGACGATATTGGAAAGGGCTTCCAGATAATCCTGGGGATGCTGAAGAGCATAGTCAGGGGGCAGGGGTTTCCCGTTGGGGAGTTCCTTTCTCATCACGGCATGGGGATAATTGTAATCACATACCTTGGGCAGTTCCCGGCCTGTCTCCACATCTGCGATAATTGCTCTTCCTGATAATGTCCCGTAATCTACTCCAATAACATATTTTGCCATAGTAATCTCCTTTCCGGTATGGAATCATTTCCTTCTCTTAATTATCATTACGGCCTTCTGGTCCATTTCTTTCTCTTCATATTCGATCAGGTCTGAGCTTGACGGGGCGGTCGCTCCTCCTTTTCTTTGCTTCCGGATCAGGCAAAAATCTCTTCTCCAACCTTTTCCAGCATGCCCAGATCCCAAAGCAGCCGGCTTCCGATATACTTATCCCGGATGTCTTTGGTGGCATAGAAGGTTTTGCGGGTTTCCGCCACACTGTGGCCCAGATCTTCAAAGCTTTCCTGCAGTCCGATCTCTTTCATGAGACGGTCGTACTCTTCTGCAGAAGGAACTTCTTCCTCAATGATGGAAAGGATCTCCTGCCAATGATCGGCAATCCTTTCAAAGCGGGCCTTGTGGGTAGCCGGATTATATTTCTGCTCCTTCTCTTCCAGAGCAATCATGGCGTCAGCGCTCTTACCCAGAAAGTCTTTGAGTTCCTGCTTCCATGCCTCCCAGGAAAAGGCCTCCACATAAGATGCTGCTGTCTGGTAATCCGGCGTGAGCTGGCGGATTCTGTCATAGATCCGTATGCAGGTTCCCGTGGCTATACCGCACTGGATACCATGGTAGTCTGCCGGCGTCTTGAACTCTTCCCCTCTCATATCCCATACATGGGAGAAATAGTGCTCCATGCCTGATGCCGGCCTGGATACTCCTGCCATAGCCATGGCCAGCCCTGCATAAACAAGACCTTCCGTAACGGCTGCTACGGCCTCCTCATCCCTCTGCATCAAGGCTCCGGCATTATCCGCGCAGCGCTTGAGAGCATTCCGAACAAGGCCGGCAACCTTGGGGCAGTAGTACTCATCGTTAATAACATGGGAGATTCTCCACTCGCAGATGCTGATGTACTTGGCAAACATATCACCGATGCCGGCCTGGAGGAGCCTTGCCGGAGCATCTTTCATGATGGATGTATCTGCTACAAAAGCGACCGGAGCAGTGGTTGACAGGGAAATCTTAAGTCCGTCCCGGATCACGGAGGAGGTTGCCGAGGCAAATCCGTCCATGGAGGGAGCGGTTCCCACGATCATGAAGGGGCGTCCCGTAACTGCCGAAGCCAGCTTGCCCAGGTCATTAAGGGTACCGGAACCGACTACCACGATATAGTCACAACTGTTATCAAAATGCATCAGAAGAGATCCCGCTGCCTTCTCATCCGGCTCTAGCTTGTCCTGGGGAAAGCACCAGGAACCGCCAAGCATCCCCGCCTTCTCAAGGATCCGGGCAACTTCCTTTCCTGCTGCTTTATAAGTATTCCGATCCGATACCAGGAAGGCGGAAGAACCATGTTTCCTTACCAGATCCGGGATCTCTTCCAGGATGTGAGATCCGATCCTGATATCTTCCAGTATCACTCCATGCTCTTTGCCGCACTCACACATGCCACCGTATTCTCTTTCGATCTGCTCTTTCAGGTTCATTGCTCTTCCATCCTTTCTTTGGATATTTTGTATGTACTTTTATTAAACGTTTTATTTATGTGTTTACATTATCATTATCTTTTGTGTTTGTCAAGCATTTTTATTATTATTTTTCTGATTTTTTCTTCCTTTTATCTTATCAAACAGACCCGCATTGCCGGCATGATAAAGATATATAAAAAGGCCATTTTTCATGGTTCCTGCTGGAACCATGAAAAATGGCCTTTCACTGACGTCCTTGCTTTTTCAATGATTGCTTATGATCATACAGGTCTTATCTATGCCGCAGGGGCTCACCGAAGCCGCAGCGGCACCATCTATCTTCAGCTTTGCTATCTCTCGCTTCCCCTGAAGAAAAGCCCCAGCATGCCGGGACCAACGTGGGCGCCGGAAAATGGCTCATGCTGGCATATGGTGATGTCGATCCCGGGCGTGATCTCCCGGACCAGGCCGGCCAGGGTCTCCGCGTCTTTAAGACAGTCCCCGTGGGAGATGGCGATCCGCTGCTCGGGGGAATCGATTCTTTTTTCCCTGTACTTTTCGGCCAGGGCCTTAATGGCTCGCTTCCGCCCCCGGACCTTGCCGCAGGATGCGATATGACCGGTCTTGTCACCGTAGAGGATGGGCTTGATATTGAGAACCGATCCAATGGCTGCCGTAGTCCCGCTGACCCTGCCGGTCTTCTTCAGATAGTTCAGATCGTCTACCGTAAAGTACTGGCAGGAATGAGCCACTTCTTCATCAACGATTGCCGCCGCTTCCCGGGCAGACAGCCCCTGCCGGCTCAATTCAGCGGCTTTTACCGCCAGGAGTCCATGTCCGAAGCCGCAGCCGTGGGAATCTACCACATGGACAAAACGGTGAGGGTATTCTTCCATCAGGTCTCTGGCGGCAATCATAGCGGCATTGAAGGTACCGCTGATCCCGGAACTCATAGACACATAAATCACATCATGGCCTTCCTTGAGAACCGGAGCAAAATGTGTCATAAACAATTCGGTATTGAGAAGGCTGGTCCGGATATCCCACCCGCTCCGCAAGCCTTCATAAAAACCATGGGCATCAAAATGATCCACATCACCCAGATAGGTCCGTTCTTGTCCGTTCAACCTATAATTGCAAGGCAGGAGCCTGATACCCTCCAGCATTTTACCAGGCAGATTTGCACTCCCATCTGCAAATACTATAAAAGACATTTCTCGTTCTCCCCTTCATTAGCGCGGCCCGTGCGGGCCGCCTGTTTTAACTCCTGCCGGTCAGCCTCCTGTAAAGCTTCACCATGCGTCCGGCCATGGCCCGGTCACTAAAGGTCTCCGATCTCCGGAGCGAGCAGGCTGCCATCCGGTCTCTAAGCGGCTTGTTCCGGATTAGTTCCAGGCAGTCATCGATAAACTCTTCTCTCTCCCTATAAGTATAGCCGTTCCTGCCATTGGCCAGAACGCCTTCCAGGCAAGGATCTTCCCGGCATATAAGAGGCAGGCCGCTGGCCAGGGCCTCCAGGTAGGTGAGACTGTGCATCTCAAAGGTAGATGCGGATAAAAAGGCTGTTCCTGCTTTATAGTAGCGGTAAAGATCATCCTGAGCGATTCTTCCCGCAAATACTACATGGCCTGCCAGATCAGGTTCTTCCGCCCGCTTCTGCAGATGATGCATATCCGGTCCGTCCCCGGCTATCAGGAGATTAGCTTCCGGTTCTTTCTGAAGAAGACCTGCAAAATAATCCAGAATTTCTTCAATATTTTTCTCAGCGCTCAATCGGGACACGATGACAAAAAGTTTTCCGTTGTCAGGAAGCCCCCAGTCCTCAAACATAGCTGCCCGCTCCCGGGCAGGGTAGTCCGTCTGAAAACGCCCCAGCTTGATGCCATTGGGGATCACACACATTTTCTTTTTGAAATGATAGCTCTCCATAAGCATTTTTGCCTTCCTGGAAGGAGTCGTCACCACACTGGCCCTCCGGTAAAAGTAGGAAGTCAGCGGCTTGCCGGCCATCTTGAGAATACGGGCATTAGAATGACTATGGAAAACAAACTGGGCATAGTCCGTATGCATGGTCATAATGATCGGGGCCCCGGCTGCCCTGGCTATGGACCGGCCGATTCTGGCCGCAGATCCTTCCGTATGGATATGGACCACATCCGGCTTCCAGGCCTTCAGCTCATCTATAAAAGGATGACGGAAAATAATGGTCTGGCGAATCTCAGGATATACCGGAAAAGGAAGGGAACCAAAATAGTAATCATCCCCTTCCCGAAAACTATTTCTGCTGGTAGAAAGGGACAGAACCTTTACGTCATATCCCTCAGCTCTCAGCGCATCGGCAAGGATAACTACAACCCCCGCTGCACCATTGGTTGTATATCGGTATGCATCAGATACAAGAAGTATTTTCATGATTTATGTCCTTTCGAAACACATTCCCGGTAAAAGCTCTTCCACTGCTGGTAAATATGTTCCTCGCTGTATTGCTTTGATATATCTCTGGAATATCCCACCATAGTATCATAAAGATCCCGGTTATCCCGGATCCTCTGTATGGTCTCAGCAAACCCTTCGTTGCTGTCAGCTGTCAGGTATCGCCCTGTCAGAATATTCCTGTACTCCGGAAGATCCCTCAGCAAAAGAGGCAGATGGGCGCTTGCCGCTTCCAGAATAGACATAGGGAACAATTCCTCATAGGAAGGAAAAAAGAAGAGGTCAGCTGTATTCAGCAGATCATTGATCTCCTCCCGGTCAACGATCCCTGTAAATCTGACATTCTCCGGCAAACTGCGCAGCATCTCCTTGGTATCAGGATAGCCATCCGCCAAAGGACCGAAGGAGAAGCCCCCCGCCCAGATAAACTTTACATCAGGCAGCATCCGGGCTACCGCAACAAAGTCCTGTACGCCCTTGCCGGCCCTCATCTGCCCATCAGCAAATGCAACAAAATCATCCTCAGCCAGATCGTACTTTTTTCGCAAAGCCTTTTTACGCTCCTGACTTTGGGGGTAAAACCAGTCTTTGGCAACAAAATTAGGAATGTAATGAACCTGCTCGGCCTTATAACCATAGGAGA
>CAMOVS010000138.1 GCA_946627575.1 uncultured Lachnospiraceae bacterium | reverse complement strand
GATAACGGGGAATCATATCCTTAATGACACGGGTCAGCACATGACCGATATGGGGCTTGCCATTCGCTGTAGGCGGTCCGTCATAGAATGTATAGACAGGGCTTCCCTTCCGGACCTCCATGCTCTTCCTGAACACGTCATGGTCCTTCCAGAACTTCTCTGTCTCTTTTTCCCTCTCAACAAAATTCAGATTCGTCGATACTTTCTTATACATGGATATTCCTCCGTTGAACTACAAAGCAGTTGATATAGAAAAAGCATCCATCCATAAAAAAGATGAATGCATAATTATCCACTTTCATCAATTACAACAAGCCTTATGATATAACAGGCATCTTCAAATGTCAACCGATTCTTTCTTTGCAATTAGCTGACTTCATGGTACAATACTATGATATCAGGGTCAAAAGGTCGATTATCATGATATGCTTGCATGAGCGTGAAATACATCTATTTCAGACAGGAGGAGTATTATGCTTCGAAAATTCGCGGCGGCACTTTTATGTGCCTTATTCATCGCCTGCTTTATTCTGGCAGGTTTTTCGGCGATCTATTTTGCCCTGCCCAGCAGGAAAGCCCAGGCTTCTATCGAGCTTGCCGAGTCCGTATCCGATCCCAGTACCGAGGAAGCGGCGGAAACGACTCAGGAGGAGACGGAAGACCAGCAGGAGACGACAACCTATGTGGCGGATGTCCGGTCCTCCCTTTCCCTTCGCCAGACGCCGGATTCGGATGATGATAACGGGGTGGTTCCCCTCCCGCCTATGACCCATATGCAGGTGGAGGAAATGGTACCCGGCAACCGCGGGAATACTTTTGCCAGGGTTACGGTTACCTCCGGAGAGTACGAAGGACTCCAGGGATACGTTAATGCCGACTACATCACCAAGCTTGGCGAACCGACCCGCTATGTAAATTATAATGAATAAAATACGATTCAACGTAAAATATGATCCAACGAAAAAAGGCGGCTGTCATCAGCCGCCTTTTCTCAGAGAAGGTATTTTGTTACTATTGGGTGTAGCAAAATTATATAATGTATTGGGGGGGTTACGCTATTATAGTAGCACCATCTTCCCCTAAAGTCTGCACAAACATGCACAAATTTCTAATGATTTTTTGTGGATTTTTCACATCGCTTTTTGCGGCTTATGAATTATCGATATCCATTTCATGCATTTTCATCCTTATCCGGATGGTCCTGGTCCTTTCGGTTCTCGAAAAGCCCTTCGAATTCATCCCGGCTGATCCGCTCTTTTTCCAGAAGCAGGGCTGCAGAGGCATGAAGGACATCCAGGTGGTCGCTCAGGATCTTTTTGGCATCCTCATAGCAGGAATCAACGATCTTCTTCACCTCACGGTCGATGGAGCCGGCTACTTCCTCACCAAATCCCCGGGCATGGCCCAGATCTCTTCCCAGGAACACTTCGTCACTGTTTTCTTCAT
Organism: uncultured Lachnospiraceae bacterium; assembly: GCA_946627575.1. Taxonomy (GTDB): domain Bacteria; phylum Bacillota; class Clostridia; order Lachnospirales; family Lachnospiraceae; genus Anaerobutyricum. The sequence goes on along the minus strand of CAMOVS010000138.1, from coordinate 3,399 downwards.
AATTAAGGAAACCCAGCTGGTCAGACATACCATACTTGGTGATCATGGCTCTGGCAATTTCCGTCACCTGCTTGATATCTGCAGAAGCGCCGGTGGTGATGTCATCGAAAATCAGCTCCTCAGCGATTCTTCCGCCCATGGTGGCCTTGATCTCCTGGAGCATCTTGCCCCGGGTGTCAAAGACATTATCGTTTTCCGGCAGAGGCATGGTATAGCCGGCGGCTCCCACACCGGTGGGAATGATGGAAACCGTATATACCGGACCGATATCAGGCAGAACATGGAAGAGAATCGCGTGTCCGGACTCATGATAGGCCGTAATCCTGCGCTCCTTATCCGGAATCAGCCTGCTCTTTTTCTCTGTTCCGATCCCCACCTTAATAAAGGCCTTTTTCACATCTTCCATCTGAATGTAGGAAGCATTGCGGCCGGCAGCCCCAATGGCCGCTTCGTTCATCAGGTTCTCCAGGTCAGCACCGGAAAATCCCGGGGTCGTCCTCGCGATCTGAGCCAGGTCTATATCATCACCCAGCTGTTTTTCTCTGGCATGGACCCGGAGAATCTCCTCCCGCCCTTTGACATCCGGCCTTCCCACACTGATCTTGCGGTCAAAACGGCCCGGCCGGAGAATGGCCGGATCCAGAATATCCACACGGTTGGTGGCAGCCATCACGATGATGCCGCTGTTGGTACCGAATCCATCCATCTCAACCAGAAGCTGGTTGAGGGTCTGCTCTCTCTCATCATGACCCCCGCCGAGGCCGCTTCCCCTCCTCCGGGCTACGGCATCAATCTCATCGATAAAGACGATGCAGGGGGCATTGGCTTTGGCCTGTTCAAAGAGGTCCCGGACTCTGGAGGCGCCGACGCCGACAAACATTTCCACGAAATCCGAACCGGATATACTGAAGAAGGGTACGTTGGCCTCACCGGACACTGCCTTGGCCAGGAGGGTCTTGCCGGTTCCGGGAGGACCGACCAGGATAACACCTTTGGGAATTCTGGCACCCATGTTTACATATTTTCTTGTATCTTTCAGGAAATCAACGATCTCCTCCAGTTCCTCCTTCTCCTCTTTCAGACCGGCAACATGGTCAAAGGTAACCTTCTCTCCTTCCGGCTTGTGGAGGGTTGCCCGGCTCTTGCCAAAGTTCATCATCCGGGCATTGGTCCCGCCCCCGGCCGACCGGCTCATCATCATGAACATCATGATGACCAGAAAGATAATCCCGATCCAGGGAAGCAGAGAGATCAGAGAAAAGCCTTCTTCTTTTATGTCATTTATTATGCAGGGAATCTTGTGGGTCCGGGCCAGCTCTATCACCGGGTTCACATCCGACACAGGGAAGGTCTGCTGGTCCTTATTTTTACGGTCTGCAATCACCGACCCTGTCGGGACCTGGGCGTTCTGCACGATCTCCACCCGGCTGATCTTACCCTGGTTCAGTTCTTCAACAAAAGTCTCATAAGTATAGGCTTCACTGTCTGTCATAGAACCGGGAACCCCTGCCGTATGCCGAAAGACCATATAAATAGTCGTCAGCAGCACCAGGACAACAAGGATTCTTCCCATATTAAAACCTTTTTCCAATTCAATCTCCTTTCCTCTGCCAGCGCCCCATCTCAATCATAGCTGAGTACAATGGAGATGGGGCACCGGGAAAGTCTATTCTTCAACCACCCCGATATAAGGAAGGTTTCTGTATTTTTGCGCATAATCAAGTCCATAGCCGATGACAAATTCATCCGGGATATCAAAGCCCAGATAGTCAATCTTCACCTCGACCTCCCTCCGGTCAGGCTTGTTAAGCATGGCGCAAAGCTTAATCGAAGCGGGGTTTCTTTTCTCAAGAACCGGGATCAGATAGTGGAGGGTCTTGCCGGAATCAATGATATCCTCGGCAATGATCACATGCTTTCCTTCCATGGAGTCATCCAGGTCTTTGACAATCCGGACCACGCCGGAGCTTGATGTGGCGTTGCCATAGCTGGACACCTGCATAAAGTCGATGGAAACCGGTACCGTGATCCGCTTGGCAAGTTCGCAGGCGAAGAATGCTCCTCCCTTAAGGATACATATCAGATGAACCTCTTTACCCTCATAGTCACGGCTGATCTGTTCTCCCAGCTCTTTTATCTTAGCATTGACTTTCTCTTCCGGTATCAAAACACTGATCTTTTCCTGCATTTTCTTTCCCCTTTCCTGGCCCGTACCCGGCTTCCGGCTTCCGGGTCATCCATCCATTTCCTTTATTTTATCCAGCTCAATAACCAGCATATGTCTGGTCTTTTCGCCTACTCTGCAGTCCTCACTGATGCGGCCGGTTTCGACCCAGAGCACATGCGAACCCTGCGCCAGCATGATGCATGAGCTTCTGGAGGACGCAGGAATTCTTTCATCTATAAAATACCTTTTAAGCAGCTTTTTGTGACCCTGACGGTCGCAAATGAGATAATCACCTGCTTTTCGGTGACGAAATACAAGCTGCCCTTTTATCTTATCATAATCCAGGCAGATCCTACAATCGGTTTTTATAGTCCCGGGATCATTCCCCTCCAGATAGTAGACATCAGCACGAACCAGCTCCCCCTGCATACACATGGGGGCCTCTCCGGGGCCGGGGACAGGCACGATGTCTTCATGGTCTCTGTCATCCTCCGCTTTCCGGGATTCTCTCACAGATCCATTCCCTTCTCCTTTGATCATGCGGGTCAGTCCATCCGCCTCCGCCCCGGTCATGCCAAGTCCCATTAGATAAGCATATAGAGCAGGATCGTCAGCCTCCGTCCTCTTTACCAGCAGGAGGCCCGGTCTGATGCGGACAGCCAGAACATCTTCCGGCAGATTGTTTCTCCGCCCTATCTTATTATGAAGGAGCTGACGCAGGATCTCATAGTGAATCCTGCCCAGGTCTTTCTCTTTCCCGCTGACCAGGGCCAGGGCCCTGCGGATCATTTCCATCTGCTCAAAAGGGTGCCTGTCATTAAGGCATTGGCGGATCAGCACGGCCTCCGGCCGCCCTTCATGATCCGGGCCGACCCCCTGGAAGAGGTCAACCGTCTCTGCAAAGGTCTTATCCAGGATCGGCAGCAAATAATCTTCAAGGTCTGCCATTCTCCCGGCCAGATCGGCAAGATGATTCTCCGCTCTCGGGTTGATCTGTTTCATATCCGGGAGAATTCTGTGGCGGATATAGTTGCGGTGATAGTCCAAAGACCGGTTGGAGCTGTCCTCTCTGTAGTCCTGTCCCAACCGCTTAAGAATCGTAAGGATCTCAGCCCGGCTCAGATCCAGAAGCGGGCGAATCAGCTCCTTCTGCCGGGGCTTCATCCCGACAAGGCCACGGAAACCGCTGCCCCGGATCTGGTGGAGGAGGAGAGTTTCCGCCTGGGCTCCCC
>CAMOVS010000137.1 GCA_946627575.1 uncultured Lachnospiraceae bacterium | reverse complement strand
GCGCCGCCGTCAACCTTAAGAGCTGCCAGCTTAACGCCTGCGTCAGCCTGCATAGCCTCAAGGATATCATATGTCTGATATGCCAGGGACTCAACTGTAGCACGGATGATGTGAGCTTTGTTACATCCACGTGTCAGGCCTACGATAGTTCCACGAGCGTACTGATCCCAGTGAGGAGCTCCAAGTCCTGTGAAAGCAGGAACAACATAGCATCCGTTGGTATCCGGAACCTTGTTGCAGAAGAACTCGGAATCCGGAGCAGCGTCTACTAACTTAACCTCGTCACGGAGCCACTGGATAGCAGCACCAGCTACGAATACGGAACCTTCGAATGCGTACTCAACGTCTCCGTCAAGTCCCCATGCGATTGTGGTTACCAGACCGTTCTCGGATAACTTCTTCTCTTTACCGATGTTCATAAGCATGAATGTACCGGTACCATAGGTGTTCTTAGCCTCACCTGCTGTGTAGCATGTCTGGCCAAACAGAGCTGCCTGCTGGTCACCAGCTGCACCGGCGATCGGGATAGCTCCGCCAAACAGAGCCTCGTCTGTCATGCCATAGATCTGGCTGGACGGGCAAGCCTTGGGAAGCATGCACTTGGGAATATTCAGCTCAGCAAGGATCTCATCATCCCACTCAAGAGTGTTGATGTTGAAAAGCATGGTTCTGGAAGCGTTGGAGTAGTCTGTTACATGAACTTTTCCGCCGGAAAGCTTGTAGATCAGCCATGAATCAACGTTACCAAAGTATAACTCGCCCTTTTCTGCTCTCTCGCGAACGCCCGGAACGTTCTCAAGGATCCAACGAATCTTGGAGCCGGAGAAGTATGCATCAATTACAAGACCGGTTTTTTCTCTGATGGAGTCAACTAATCCTTTATCTTTCAGAGAATCACAGTACTCGGATGTACGACGGCACTGCCAGACAATAGCGTGGAATACAGGCTCGCCTGTAACCTTATCCCAAACGATTGTTGTCTCACGCTGATTGGTGATACCGATACCAGCGATATCAGCAGCTGTAACACCAAGGTTCTCCATAGCCTTCTTAGCTACAGAATACTGGGTGTTCCAAATCTCGTTGGCATCATGCTCAACCCAACCCGGCTGCGGATAATACTGTGTGAACTCTTCCTGAGCTACGGAGCAGATCTCACCTTTCTCGTTGAAAAGGATACAACGGTTACTGGTTGTTCCAGCGTCTAACGCCATCATGTACTTAGCCATAAGTAAACCTCCTAAAATAACAAAAACATAGAGTTGCTTTGTTGGATTCTTATAGAATCTCATTCCACTAACAATATTATCACAAATAGCCAAAGCTGTGTTTAGACAATTCGGCTTTTTTGCACATATGATTTAGCTTTTTGCATGATTATCCGCACTTGTCAGCTCGAGTTTATAAGCATTTTTTACAGAAAAAATCAAGAAAAAAATTTCAGATGTACAAAATGTCTTAAATTTATAATTGTTGCTCTTTGGCGGTTTACCGGTCATCCCCCGTCCATTCTCTCTGCCTGAGAAGCTCATACATAAGGACGGCAGCTGCCATGGCTGCATTAAGGGACTCCACTTTTCCCTTCATGGGAATCCGGATCCCCTGGTCTGCCTGGGCCATGATCTCCGGACTTAAGCCCTGCCCTTCATTGCCGATCAGGAAGGCACAGCTGCCCCGGAAGTCCGACCGGTAGAGCGGTTCCCCATCCAGGTGTCCCGCAAAGATCCGGATGCCGGCGGCCTTCATATGCTGACATACCGGCAGAAGATCATCACATTCCATCAAAGGAAGTCGAAGAATAGCACCCATGGATGACCGGATGACTTTCGTATTATAGGGATCTACCGACCGGCGGTCCACGATCACCCCGGTCATTCCGGCCGCCTCTGCCGTACGCAGAATAGTTCCAAGATTACCGGGGTCCTGGAGGTTCTCCAGGAGCAGAAAAGCCCGGGATCCTTCCTTGTCCAGCAGGTCTGAAAGTCTGGTCTCCTGCCTGCGCACCAGAGCCAGAACTCCCTGGGGGGTTCTGGTATCAGAAAGGGACCGCATAATGCGGTCCTCTATCACTTCATGGGGATATGCTCTTAAGGCCTCCTCATATCGATCTTTGAAGGATTCCGTGACATAGGTCTCAAGTATGCGGTCTTTGGGGATCTCAAAGAACATTCTTGGCCCTTCCACCGGAAAGCAGTCTTTCTCCCTTCGAAAGCGGGCGCTGGTCATCAATTTCTTCAGGTTCTTGATTCTTGGGTTCGATGTGCTGCTGATCATCCGGTTCTCCTTCCGGCATGCTGTCCATATCATCTCGAAACTTTGATTCGGATGTTCCCTTCCGGGCTTGATACTACATAAGCATTATCCGGCTCGGTATAATGGAACTTCATAGTATGTTCTTCCGAATCGCTGTTATCGGGAAGGGTGATGGATTCCAGATTAATATAAGGCTCAAAGTCTTTTATTTTCAGACTATTGACAACGGAGGAAGCCCCCCTCACCGTCAATACATAATCGTTATCCTTGTCAAAGGTAACGACATAATTCTCTTTATTATTTCTAACTTCGATATCCGAATCATTGAAAGTGATCCGCTTTGTTATGGTCTTCTCGATAACCGCCTTAACGGATACACCATCTGCCGAATCATCGTAAAGCTGTATCTTCTTTCCGGTCTTCTCTTCCAGAAGCTCTTCGGTCAGAGCGATCTCGTCCGAATAGTTCTTAGACCGGCCTTCAATAGAGATGGGATCCAATTCTATATATGTCAGACTATCTACATCACTCTCATCCCCGGCTATCACCATCTTCTTAGGTTCATATTCCAGAGAGGCCAGACTGTAGCCTTCCTTAGGGTCTCCTTCCGTAGCCAGCCGGATCTGGATCTCCTTCTTTTTCAGGATCTGCACCTTGGCTGTTACAGATTCCTGATCAAAGGACAGGGTGTCCGATGTCATTTCCTCCCCGTCCTGGTCATAGATGGTAAAGTCCCCGGATGATATCTTTTCTTTGATGGTATCCGAAGCGTCCGTAACATCCATGTCTACGCTGATGCCGGAGATCTTATCAACCTTGCTTTTGGGACCTTCCACTTCAATAAGGCTGGGGGAGGAACTGGTGCTGCCTATAACATAGTTTTCCGCCGGATCACCCGAAGGATTCACGGCAACCTTAACACTCTTGGTGGATATCTCCTCCACATTGACCCGGACAACCTGGGTTCTTCCCAAATTGATGTCCAGCTGATCAGGATATTTGGAAGAAGTCACATGAATATGAACCGTCCCTAATTCCGAAAGCTGGCTAAGATCCGCCTCCGCAATAAAGTCTGATTTGGAGACTCTGTTGATGACGGACTTATTGCCCTTTACAATAATATCAACAGTCTCCCCGCTTTCAACATTGTAAGTCAGACCTCCTTCGATCAGCTTCTCTCCATTTATCATATTTACCTTGATATTGGTGTATCTTTTAGTCCTGACCGGGTCATTGCTTGAGGACACAAGAAACCAGATCAGAATGGCGACTGCCACGGAAAGCACCTTCATTCCTACATTATTTCTTATCAGCTTTCCCATTATTCAGCATTCCCTTCCACTTGCTAAATACACTTCTGCTGCTGCCGCTGCCATGGTCTGTCAGCAGCTCTATCAGCTTCTGCTGGAGCTCTTCACTCTCAAGGCTTCGGTATAGTCTCCCATCCTTAGCCAAAGATACCCTTCCGGTTTCCTCCGAAACAATAATGGTAGCACTATCGGAGACCTCGCTGATTCCGATAGCTGCCCTATGGCGGGTGCCAAGTTCCTTTCCGATCTCCAGGCTCTCCGTCAGGGGAAGATAACAGGTAGCGGACACAACCCGGTTTCCCCGGATAATGACTGCCCCGTCATGTAAAGGCGTGTTCTTTTCAAAAATGTTAATCAGAAGCTGACTGCTTACCAGGCCGTCCACTGCGATTCCGGTTCTTTCGTACTCGCCCAGAGCTACCTGATTCTCAATAACGATAAGCGCTCCCGTCCTGACACTTCCCATCTCATAGGATGCCCGGACGATCTCATGAATCGTTTTTTCAGAGAGCAACTGATCATCTCCCGGGAATTCCCCGAAAATATTCAGTTTCTCAAAGAAATTCCTCCGTCCCAGCTGTTCCAGAGCCCGGCGAAGCTCCGGCTGGAAAATGATAATCACGGCTATGATACCTACTCCCAGAGATCTTGACATAATGTAGGAGATGGTATCGAGCTGGAATACCTCTGCCAGCATGGCAAATATGAGCAGGAGAAGGAGGCCCTTAAAAAGGGTCCAGGCCCGGGTCAGCTGAATCCATTTCATAACATGGTAGACGACGACACTGATTATGACGATCTCAACGATATCCGCGATGCCAAATGCCTGCAGCGCAGCCCAGTCTTTATATTTTCTTATAAAATCGAGCATAGTGCCCATAATCAGCATCTGTTCCATGAATCCCGGCTATTCCTTTCCCTGCCTTTTTCCGTCCAAAGCAGACAGTTCTTTGGCAGCAGCTATATTCTCTTTCAGAATATCTTCCATATCAAGCTTCTGAATCTTTTCCTTTTTTTGCTGTGCTCTGCCTTTAATCACGGCATCCGCAAAAGTCTCCTTCGTTTTAGCCGGACCTTTTATCTCCGGCCGGTCTCCCGGTGCTTTAGCAGGCTCAGTCTCTACTGCATTCTCTAGAGATTGAACCGTCTCATCTTGTGCCGTCTTGTCCTCGGCCCCGGCGGTCCCGGTTGTTACGGTCTTGCCTTCCGCCCCGGCGGTCCCGGTTGTTACGGTCTTGCCCTCGGCCTCGGCGGTCTCGGTTGTTACGGTCTTGCCCTCGCCTTTAGTGACTTCATTA
>CAMOVS010000136.1 GCA_946627575.1 uncultured Lachnospiraceae bacterium | reverse complement strand
GGATTCTGGGTATGGGCGATGTGCTCACCCTGATCGAGCGTGCCGAAACGGTGATGGATGAAAAGGATGCCGCCAGACTGACGAAGAAGATGAACAAGGCGGCAGCGGAGCTGAACTTTGAGGAGGCGGCTGTTCTGAGGGATGAGCTGAAGGAATACAAGGTAGCCCTGAGAGATTATGACCGATAGATTCAGACCGATGAAAGAGGGAAAGCCGGCCGTCGATAAGCCGCATCCTGCCGAGGATCGGGGCTGCAGATGAGAAACAGGCACTGTAGAGGAAGCTAAGATAACGATTGAGTGCCGGAAATGAGATAGAAGAGCCATGAAAAAGAGAGAATACATAAAGATACGAGGTGCCAGAGAGCACAACCTGAAAGACATTAATATAGATATACCCAGGAATGAATTCGTCGTTTTGACCGGCCTGTCCGGATCCGGCAAGTCTTCCCTGGCCTTTGATACCATCTATGCGGAAGGACAGAGGCGGTACATGGAGTCCTTGTCCTCCTATGCCCGTCAGTTCCTGGGCCAGATGGAGAAGCCTGATGTGGATGATATCCAGGGCTTGTCTCCGGCTATATCCATAGACCAGAAGTCCACCAACCGTAACCCCAGGTCGACCGTGGGTACGGTGACGGAGATCTATGACTATCTCCGCCTTCTTTATGCCCGGGTGGGGATTCCTCACTGTCCTAATTGCGGGAGAGAGATTCAGAGACAGACGGTAGATCAGATCGTGGACATTTTGACCAATCTTCCTGAGAGAAGCAGGATCCAGCTTTTGGCCCCTGTCGTACGGGGAAGAAAAGGAGAGCATGTGAAGATTCTTAATGATGCCAGGAAGAGCGGTTATGTCCGGGTCCGCATCGATGGGAATCTCTATGAACTTTCTGAAGAGATTCAGCTGGAAAAGAATAAAAAGCATAATATAGAGATCATTGTAGACCGGCTTGTGATCCGAGAAGGGATTCAGCAGAGACTGTCGGATTCCGTGGAGACCGTTATGTCCCTTACCGGGGGCCTTCTTGTCGTCGATGTGATCGGTGGGGAGCCCATGACCTTCAGCCAGAGTTTCTCCTGCCCGGATTGCGGCATCAGCATCGATGAGATTGAACCTCGGAGTTTCTCCTTTAATAATCCTTTTGGAGCCTGCCCGGTCTGCCATGGCCTGGGCTTCAAGATGGAGTTCGATATTGACCTGATGATTCCGGACAAAAGCAGGAGTATCTCCGGCGGGGCCATCACGGTGACCGGCTGGCAGTCCTGCACCAACCCAAAGAGCTTCACCTACGCGGTGCTGGCTGCTCTTAGCAAAGAGTATGGTTTTGACCTGGATACACCCTTTGAAGACCTGCCGGATTCTATACAGGATGTTCTGGTGCATGGCACCGGAGGCAGGGAGGTTAAGGTTCATTATAAAGGACAGCGGGGCGAGGGAGTCTATGATGTTGCCTTCGAAGGACTCCTGAAGAATGTCCGCCGCCGCTACCGGGAGAATCATTCCGAACGCATGAAGGAAGAGTATGAGAACTTTATGACGGTTTCCCCCTGTGATGAATGCCATGGTATGCGTCTGAAGAAAGAATCCCTGGCGGTTACTGTGGGAGATTATAACATCTATGAGCTGACCAGCATGTCCGTGAAGCGCTTCCTTGCTTATTTTAAAAATGAACTCAAGCTGACAGACCGGCAGCAGCTGATCGGTAAGCAGATTCTCCGGGAGATCCGGGGCAGGGTCGGTTTTCTTAACGAGGTGGGTCTGGATTATCTGAAGCTTTCCCAGCCCACAGCTACCTTGTCCGGCGGGGAGGCCCAGCGGATCCGCCTGGCCACCCAGATCGGATCCGGTCTTGTAGGGGTAGCTTATATCCTGGATGAGCCCAGCATCGGTCTTCACCAGCGGGATAATAATAAGCTGATTGCCGCATTGAAGAGTCTGCGGGATCTGGGCAATACTCTGGTTGTGGTGGAACATGATGAAGACACCATGCGGGAAGCAGACTATATCGTAGATATCGGTCCGGAAGCCGGTTCGCACGGCGGAGAAGTTGTGGCTACGGGAACGGCGGAAGAGCTGATGCGTAACCCTAATTCCATCACAGGAGATTATCTGAGCGGACGACGGAAGATTCCGCTTCCTGAGGAACGCCGAAAGCCCCAGGGTAAGATTACGGTGCGGGGCGCTGAGGAGAACAATCTTAAATGTATTGACGTCTCCTTTCCCCTGGGTGTCCTGACCTGTGTCACCGGCGTCTCCGGATCCGGCAAGAGCTCCCTGGTCAATGAGATTCTATACAAGAAGCTGGCTAATGTGCTTAACCGCGCGCAGATGAAGCCTGGCAAGCACCGGAAGATCGAAGGTCTCAGTCAGCTGGATAAGATAATCAACATCGACCAGTCTCCCATCGGAAGGACGCCCCGGTCCAATCCGGCAACCTATACAGGCGTCTTCGACCTGATCCGGGACCTCTTTGCCATGACCAAGGATGCCAAAGCCCGGGGATATAATAAGGGAAGATTCAGCTTTAATAAGAAGGGTGGCCGCTGTGAGGCCTGTACCGGGGACGGTATCATAAAGATCGAGATGCACTTTCTGCCGGATGTCTATGTACCCTGCGAGGTATGTCACGGCAAGCGCTACAACCGGGAGACACTGGAAGTACGCTACAAGGGTAAGAATATCTTTGATGTGCTGGATATGACGGTGGATGAAGCCTGCGACTTCTTTGAAAGTCTTCCATCCATTCGTCGTAAGATCGTCACCCTGAGGGATGTAGGCCTGGGCTACATTAAACTTGGGCAGCCTTCCACCACATTGTCGGGAGGAGAGGCCCAGCGGGTCAAGCTGGCGACGGAATTGTCCCGGCAGAGCACGGGCAAGACGATCTATGTGCTGGATGAGCCCACGACGGGCCTTCACTTTGCTGATGTTCACAAGCTGGTGAAGATCCTGCACCGGCTGGCTGAAGGCGGCAATACGGTTGTTGTTATTGAACACAACCTTGAGGTCATTAAGGTGGCCGATTATATTATCGATATGGGCCCGGAAGGGGGAGAAGGCGGCGGAACCGTTGTTACATGCGGAACACCGGAGGAAGTTGCTCAGGTGCCTGAATCCTACACAGGACAGTTCCTGAAGCGGGTCCTGAAGAAGTGATAAGTCATAAGAAAGTGAGTTTCTATGGAAGCGAAGACAAAGGTATTGATCGTCGGAGTCAATCTAAACCATGATCCCGAATTTGAAAATGGTCTTCTTGAACTGGAGAACCTGGCCCGGGCCTGCGATATGGAGGTAGTGGGGATAGAGACTCAGAACCTGAGCCAGGTGAATACAGGAGTCTACGTGGGCAAGGGCAAGGTAGAGGAGATCAAGGCTCTGGCCCACATGCTGGAGGCTGAGATGGTGATATTTAATCAGTCTCTTTCTCCTATGCAGCTGCGCAATCTTAACCAGATTATTGAGAGAAGTGTCATTGACCGGACCAGCCTGATTCTTGAGATTTTCTCCCGCAGGGCCAGGACAAAAGAGGCTAAGATCCAGGTAGAGACCGCCCGTCTTCAGTATGAGCTGCCCCGGCTGGCAGGCATCGGGGAGATGCTAAGCAGACAAGGCGGCGGCAGCGGCGGAGGCTTTGCCAACAAGGGAGCCGGCGAGAAGAAGCTGGAGCTGGACCGGCGAAAGATACGACACCGCATCTCTGAATTAAAGAAAGAATTAAAGGAAGTGGAGCAGAACCGGGAGACCAAGAGAAAGAGGAGGATAACCCGGGGCATACCCCAGTTGGCCCTGGTGGGCTATACCAACGCCGGCAAATCCACACTGATGAATGCTCTCCTGGATTCGTATGCTCCTGAAGATGAAGGGGAGGAGAAGACGGAAGATAAGAAGGTTTTCGTCAAGGACATGCTTTTTGCCACCCTGGACACCACGGTTCGCAAAATTCGTCTTCCCGACCGCCAGGAATTTCTCCTGTCCGATACGGTTGGCTTTGTCAGCCGCCTTCCCCATAATCTGGTTGAATCGTTTCGATCCACCCTGGAGGAAGTTCGCTATGCCGACCTGCTTCTTGAGGTGGTGGATTATTCTGATCCCAATTATGAAGAGCAGATGAAGGTAACCGCGGATACTTTAAAGGAGCTGGGCGCCGGGGACATCCCCTGTATCCATGTCTATAATAAATGCGATCTCCTGGAGGAAAAGGATCCGGAAAGGATGCTGGCCGAGCTGCCGAAGACAGGCGACCATTGCATCTATATGGCTGCCGGAAAGGGAATCGGTTTATCAGAGCTGGCGGACATGATCGGCCGCCAACTGGCTGGAGATGACGTGGAGTGTCAGATGCTGATTCCTTATACGGAGGGGAGCCTGGTGGCCTACTTTAATGAAAACGCTCTGGTAAGGGAGACCGAGTATCTGGCAGAAGGGACCAGGCTTGTCATGAGATGTAAGCTTCCTGACCTGCAGAAATATAAGAAATATGTGCTATAATGTTACTGTTCAGCCCTATCTGAGCATGTCCGTGGCTGCGTTATGCTCGTGTGGAAGTGAATCGTAACCATATAATCGGATATCAGGATCATGAAGCCTGTCATGCAAAAGGAGACAAGATTAAAGGAGACAATACATTGAAGAGAGAGACCGTAATCGTTATTGACTTTGGAGGACAGTACAATCAATTGGTGGCAAGACGGGTCCGCGAATGCAATGTCTATTGTGAGATCTATTCTTATAAGACAGACCTTGGCAAGATCAGAGAGATGAATCCGAAGGGAATTATTCTGACGGGCGGCCCCAACAGCTGTTACGAAGAAGGGGCCCCATCCTGCAGCAAGGAGCTTTTCGAGATAGGAGTTCCAGTGTTGGGTCTTTGCTATGGGGCCCAGCT
>CAMOVS010000135.1 GCA_946627575.1 uncultured Lachnospiraceae bacterium | reverse complement strand
TTACCTTCCTTATATTTTCCGGGATCCTTCTCCTGATTGGAGGAGTTTATTTTCTGACAGGGAGAGGAGGAAAGAAGACCCTGGCCATAAGCACGGTGCTCTTTATTGTTTTCTCCTTGCTGGGCCATTCCGGCCGATTTGCCTTTTGGGATGACAGCCTGACCTACGAAGGGGAATCTATATATAATTATCTTCAGGTCAGGGACCAGCCGGATATGACCATTCTTTCTACCAATGTCCTCTTTGGTGTCCAATCTGTCCGTATGAAAAATGATAATCTTACCGGCATGTATTACGATTATGCTCTGGCTGCTCCCGTCCTGGCCGGAGCCGGTCAGAAAGGTCATGACAGTTCCCTTCTGGTTTTGGGGATGGGATCCGGAACCTTCGCCAGTCAATGTGCCCGCTATTTTCCGGGAATGAAAGTGGAAGGGGTGGAGATCGACCAGAAGATCACGGACCTGGCCCATCGCTACTTTGCTCTTCCCGAATCAGTAAAAGTGACAACCTATGACGGGCGGGCTTTTCTGAATGCTTCCCGACAGAAATACGATATTATCATGGTGGACGCCTACCAGGATATCACCATTCCCTTCCAGATGAGCTCGGTAGAATTCTTTTCCCTGGTGAAAGACCATCTGAATCCCGGCGGAGTTATGGTAGTCAATATGAACATGCACACCGATGAGGCGGGCAATATTAACGAGTGGCTGTCAGACACGATCGCTTCGGTATTTGACCAGGTTTATACCGTGGATGTAGTGGGGTCCACCAACCGGGAGCTTCTGGCTTTCGAGGATTCACGGATGCGGGCCGGGATGAAAGAAAAGATACAATCTCTGGAAGATGATTCCCTCCGGGCCATGATGGTCCAGGTGGATAACAACCTGGAGGCCTATGAAGGTTCCGGTCATATATTTACCGATGACCGGGCTCCGGTGGAGTTGATGGGCATGAAAGTGATCGACAGCCTGATTCAGGATGAACTGGGTTATTATAAGGATGTATATAGAAGAGAAGGCCTGCCGGGACTTTTGCATTCCTTCTGATGATTCTGTCCAAAATTGCGGGAGCATGAGATGGGAGTAATCCCTATGAGCCATTATTTTCAGTTGAAAAATAGATGTAATTAGTATACAATATCCCTGAGAATAAATATTTTTATATACAGGAGGAAGAAGATATGATTTCAGCAGGTGATTTTAAGAATGGTCTGACCGTAGAGATCGAAGGAAATGTCATGCAGATCGTAGAGTTCCAGCATGTTAAGCCTGGTAAGGGTGCTGCATTTGTCAGAACAAAGTTAAAGAATATCAAGAGTGGTGGTGTCGTGGAGAAGTCCTTCCGTCCTACCGAGAAGTTCCCGCAGGCCAGGATCGAGCGTAAGGAGATGCAGTATCTTTACAATGACGGCGATCTCTATTATTTCATGGATACGGAAACTTATGATCAGATCGGTATGGCTGAAGACCAGATCGGCGATTCCCTCAAGTTTGTCCGCGAGAATGATATGGTAACCATGATCTCTCATAATGGAGACGTCTTTGCCGTAGAGCCGCCTATGTTTGTAGAACTTGAGGTTACCGAGTGTGAGCCCGGCGAGAAGGGCAACACTGCAACAGGCGCTACCAAGCCCTGTACGGTAGAGACCGGAGCAGTGGTCTATGTACCCCTCTTCGTTAATCTGGGAGACAAGCTTAAGATCGATACCAGAACGGGAGAGTACTTATCAAGAGTATAAGCTTCTTTTACTTCTTCCGCCGGATATCTTTTACCTGAGCAAAAGGTTACTGTTCAGATGAGGCATGCGGCTTGGTGGATGGCGGGGCCGTGAATGGTAACTAAAAAAATACTTGTAACCGGGCGAAAATCAATAGGGATTTTCGCCTGTTTATCTATATGATGATATCAATGATGATATCAGGATCGCGGGAACTGTCTTGCAGCGGAGTGATCCATGATAGATTCTGACCATTACATTATGAGATAAAAAGGAGAAGAGAACCATGAACAATAAATCTGTCAACCTGCGGTCAATGCTGGCCCTGCTTCTGGCCCTGATCCTTATCATGGCCACGGTTGCCTGCGGCAAAGCCAGTGCAAGCGGTGCCTCCGGCAAAGATCAAGCAGGCAAAGGAAATAAAGAAGAGGCGGCAACGGAGGCTGCGGACAACAGTGTTCCTATTACCGATCTTAAAGTCACCTGTCCGGTTTCCAACATCAGGGTGGGGGAAGAACTTCCTCTGCAGATCGAGATCGCTCCGGAAGGGGCTACCAATAAAAAGCTTAAGTGGTCCTTCAGTGAGGCAGATGAGTATATTGATGTAAGTAAGGATGGCGTCCTGACCACAGAGCCAGGGGCGGAAAAACATGTCGTTAAGGTTACGGCCAAAACAACAGACGGTTCCAATCTGGAGCAGTCCTTTGATCTGAGGATCTTCCCGGAAATCGATCTGGACAGGCCTTTCGTTGCCATTACCTTCGATGACGGTCCGAATCCTTCCACGACCAATGCCATCCTTGACGTGATGGAAGAGAACTACGCCAAGGGTACTTTCTTTGTATTAGGAAAGTGCGCGGTCTCCTACCCGGAAGAAGTGAAGAGGGAGTACGACCTGGGCATGGAAGTGGGAAGCCATACCTACAGTCACAGCGACTCTCCGACCTTTGCAAATATGTCCGAAGCTCAGGAGAAGAAAGAGATCGAAGATACCAATGCTGCCATCGAGAAGGCCGGTGTGCCGACTCCGGTACTGCTCCGGCCGCCTTATGGAGCAAAGAATGATAAGGCAAAGAACGTGATCAAGTCCTACGGCTTCAGCATCATTAACTGGAATCTGGATACCGAAGATTGGAAGTACCGCAGTTCCGACCATACCTACCAGGAGATCATGAAGGCTCAGGACGGAGATATTATCCTGCTCCATGACATTCATGAATTCAATGTAGACGCCGTGAAGCGGGCGGTTCCTGAACTGATCGACCAGGGATACCAGTTTGTTACGGTTTCCGAGCTCTATGATATCTTCCATACGAACAACGAAGGTTATGCAAAGAATAACGACTGGGACGAGCTGGTGCCGAACGGGATCGTTCACAGCAGACCGGAGCAAAGACAGTGGCCTTCGTCGAACAGCCAGTCTGCCGGCGGCCAGACCGGAAGCGAGGAGGAAGCTACGGAAGCCGAAGAAGTTACCGAAGCCCCCCTTCTTCAGGAAGACCAGGATCCCGTAGAGTAATGGATCGAAAGAGTAAAAAAGAGAAATAAAGAGGAATAATTAGAAAAACGGAGATTATCCCGGGATATCTTGAGATATTCCGGGATATATAATGATATAGAGAATCTTTTTATTTGCATTCCTTGGACAAAGAACCTATTATATTACTTGTGATTAGCACTCGAATCAAATGAGTGCTAATAAGGAAATCCGGGATAGCACCATTGCATCCCTTCCCCCACTTTGCTCCTTAGAGGGCAAAGTAAAAAAGAAAATGATTGTTTATAATATGTAAGGAGGCCATTACATGAAATTAGTACCTTTAGCAGACAGAGTCGTATTAAAGCAGCTTGAAGCTGAGACAACTACCAAAGCAGGTATTATCCTGACCAGCTCCGCCCAGGAGAAGCCCCAGGAAGCAGAAGTTGTAGCGGTAGGACCCGGAACAGATGAAGTGAAGATGGAAGTGGCTGTAGGCCAGAAGGTCATCTACTCCAAATACGCCGGAACCAATGTAAAACTGGAAGAGGATGAATTCATCATCGTAAAGCAGAATGATATTCTGGCTATCGTAGAATAATTGGTGAAAGACCGCGCAGGATTGCAAGACCTGTTATCACCGAAGCAATCCCTGATAGATTTTGACCTTTACTTCATAGAATTATAATAAGATTGATACAGGAGGAAGACTATTATGGCAAAAGAGATCAAATATGGCGTTGACGCCAGAAAAGCACTGGAATCCGGTGTTAATCAGCTTGCTGATACAGTACGTGTAACATTAGGACCCAAGGGAAGAAACGTTGTCCTTGACAAGAGTTTCGGCGCTCCCCTGATCACCAACGACGGTGTTACCATCGCCAAAGATATCGAACTGGAAGATCCATTTGAGAACATGGGTGCCCAGATCGTGAAAGAAGTTGCTACCAAGACCAATGACGTAGCCGGTGACGGAACAACAACTGCTACCGTTCTTGCCCAGGCCATGATCAACGCAGGTATGAAGAACCTGGCAGCAGGTGCCAACCCCATCATCCTGAGAAAAGGAATGAAGAAGGCTACGGAAGCAGCTGTAGCAGCCATTAGCGAGATGAGCCAGAACGTAGGCGGCAAAGAGCAGATCGCCAAGGTAGCTTCCATCTCCGGTGGGGACGAGGAAGTAGGAAAACTGGTAGCCGATGCTATGGATAAGGTATCCAAAGACGGTGTTATCACCATCGAAGAGTCCAAGACCATGCTCACAGAGCTTGACCTTGTGGAAGGTATGCAGTTTGATCGCGGATACATCTCCGCATACATGGCAACTGATATGGAAAAGATGATCGCAGAGCTTGATGATCCTTACATCCTGATCACGGACAAGAAGATCAGCAACATCCAGGAGATTCTTCCTCTTCTTGAGCAGGTTGTACAGAGCGGCGCTAAGCTTCTCATTATCGCAGAAGATATCGAAGGCGAAGCCCTGACTACCCTGATCGTTAATAAATTACGTGGAACCTTCTCCGTAGTAGCTGTCAAGGCTCCCGGATACGGTGACAGAAGAAAGGCTATGCTTGAAGATATCGCCATCCTTACCGGCGGTACTGTTATTTCCGAAGAAGTGGGCCTTGATCTTAAGGATACAACCATGGATATGCTGGGTCGTGCCAAATCCGTTCGCGTAGAGAAAGAGAA
>CAMOVS010000134.1 GCA_946627575.1 uncultured Lachnospiraceae bacterium | reverse complement strand
CTATTATAGGCTTCTGCCTCTCCCAGCAGTCTGTCATAGGTTTCCTCATCCATCTCGGAAACAGCCTGAGCATAGGCTGCTACCGCCCTGGATTGGTGGAATGAGTTCCACCAGTCTGCCACCGACGGATAGGCCAGGAGGCCGGCGCCAACAAGACCGATCACACATATCAATATATTAACAAAGTTCTTTTTTAACCACTTCATAATTCAATCGCCATCCTGCTTCTTTTGTTTCTTTTTATTAGGCCTTCCTATAGCGAAAGTTCTAACAATCCAGTTATTATCGGTCAATTCGTTTCCGGCCAGGTTAAAGTCTCCTCCGGCTCTTCCGGAGGACTTACCGAATCAAGTGCGCTTTCCATCAACTTGATCATCTCCCAGACAGATCGGAATAACATAGTCTGGTTCTTCTCAACCCAGGTGATGCGCCCCTGCCAGCTGCTGTTTTGACGGTGCTGCACCCTTATGATAAAAGATCCCAGGTCACCATGCATTCTTAACAGCTCTTCATCCTTCATGATCTTTTCCTTTCTACCATCATGGTATCTTTTGGGAGGAAGCTGCTTAAAACTTCGATTGTTGGTCGAAGAAAATGGGAATTGCAAGTCATCAAAGAATTTCTCCATCTCAAAAAGCAGCTGAACCCAGCTTTCCACATGTTTTGGTTCGGTATCATAACTTGTATAATATCTGGCAGTAATCCGGTCCTGTTTTCTTTGATCCACACATAGTATCACACCATTCGGAGTCCCGATATAGATCTGCGATCCCGACATATCTATGAATCCACCTTTCCTCTCAGATTATTCCACACCACTATATTTACATGGTAGCGGATACCGGTCCTCTGACTTCCTATAATAAAATGTTCATTAATTCTTCTTTGTACAATATCACAATCCTCACTGCTTGTATTGATCAGGAGGACAAGGTATTGGCCTTTCCCGTAACGGCATACGGCATCACTGTGCCTGACCGAATGACATATGGACTCTTTCAGCCTGATGGTCAGCTCATCAAGAAGCGGACCGGCACGCATGATATTACCCTTGGAATCCACAACAGTACAGAGCATCAAATATATGGACTGGCCGCCTCGCTCCATCATCCGGCGAACCATCTGATAGACTCCCTGAAAAACCGGATAAGAGCACAAGAACCCGCCTGTTGCCACCTGGCCTTGCTCTACCTCAAGCTGTTGCTGGATATCATCTAGTAAAGCATACTGGTGATCCATCTGGTTGCCCAGCTGATTCAGCAGCTTAAGCAGCCTCTGGGAAGGCCGGATTCCCTCACTTCGAAAATAAAGATCGAGGGTATCGTCGTAGAATTGGACGGCATCATTGTAACGACCCATGGCCACCATAGCTTCCATGGTTACAACTTCCCAGTCAGCCAGTGGCTGGAGCTTGGCGGCATATCGTCCCAGAGTCTCCATTTCCATATAATCGTCCATACTTCGAAGAAGTTCTACCGCTGATTCTACACAATGGCAGAATATATTGCGGTATCTTCTTGCCTCCTGAGCTACCCAGAGCATGCCAATCTGATTACTGAGAAATTCTCCTGTATATAGATAGCAGGCCTTAAGATAAAGATCCTTCTTCTTGACAGGATCTGTCTCGGTATCAGCAAGCGCCGCCGTCTCTTCCATGATTGCAGCATCTTCTTCTACAGCAATATCAGGAGTCCACCGGAGAATCCCTTTGGTCAATTTCATATAATCCACATCAGGAAGGGGAGATGCCTTCAGTTTCTTCTTGGCATTGTAGATCACGCTTCGAGTTGCATGATGTATATCTTCCAACTCCCTGTCTCCGAAGATGATCTCTTCCACACTGTCGCGGCTGATCCCATCTTCCGCATGGTGCAGCACCAGCTGCATCAGATAAGTAAACTGAGATTCACTTGTTCTACCTTCATTGGTGATGATCTTACCCTGATAACGCATAGCAAAGGACCCGAACATCTGAACCTGCAATACTTCTCTGCTCATCTTATCTACCCCAATCGTTTCACCATGTTCTCATAGTGGGTGCAGTGTAAGAGTGCCGTATCTTTGCTTATTCTTCCCTCTCTGTATAATTTAAGAAGGCTTCCATCGTTGGTACACATCCCGTCTGCAGCTCCGGACTGCATCGTGGAATCCAGCTGATGCAGCTTATCCTCCCGTATCATATTGGAGATGGCTACGGTGGACTTCATAATCTCAAATACAGGAATCTGCCCCCCGTCCACACCGGGGACAAGCTGCTGGCAGACAACTCCTTTAAGGATCTGGGACAGCTGGATCTTCACCTGCTGCTGCTGATTAGCCGGGAATACATCAAGAATCCTGTTTATAGTATTGGCCGCACTGCTTGTATGCAGTGTAGAAAATAGGAGCACACCGGTTTCAGCCGCTGTCAAAGCTGCAGATATCGTATCATAATCTCTCATCTCGCCCAGCAGGATAACATCAGGACTTTCCCGGAGAGCGGACCGAAGGGCTTCCAGATAACCCGGTGTATCAATGGAGATCTCCCTCTGGGTTACGATCGATTTCTCATGACGGTGTATGTACTCTATGGGATCCTCCATAGTTATAATGTGACAATCCCTGCTTCGGTTGATTCGATCGATCATGCAGGCCAGGGTGGTCGACTTACCGGTACCTGCTGCACCGGTGATCAGAACAAGTCCTTTCTTATTGTCAGCCATGGAAAGAACGCTTTCCGGTATCCCCAGCGCAGCAGGATCCGGCAAACCAAAGTGAATTACACGGATAACAGCAGCCAGGGAGCCACGCTGGCGGAATATGTTGACACGGAATCGGCCCAAAGAAAAGATGGAGAAAGAAAAGTCATCATCCACTCCAGCTTCAAGAAGCTTCCTCTCCCTTTTTCCCACATCATAAATCTCATCTACCAGTTCCCGGATCGCATCCGGCTTCAGTATGTCCCCAGGAAGTCTCTCCTGATGACCATTGCACTTGAGCACCACCGGAAGTCCTGCTACGATAAAGATATCCGCAGCATCCATCTCCACAGCCTTGCTCAGGATCTCTTTTATTCTCATATTTTTTCCTTCCCGTGAATCCACTGATTGTCACTTTCTTATAATTACAGTGTTTAAATATATTGCCTGTTTATGTAAAGCGGACAGCCCTTTACCAGCCAAGTCCGTTCCATACATTCACATCGGTGTCTTCTTCCCAGGAATGCTCCAGCTTCCAGGATAATATCCGGCCATGATCGCCCTCATAACGGACTCTTACCGTCAAAGAAGCACCCCCGTCTTCGATTGTATTTTCATATACATTATACTCTTCGGTCTGATAAGCAGCAAGGAGACCTGGATTCCCGGCAGATGCCGCTTCTTCGACCTCTTTCAGGAAAGACTGTCCCTGGGATTCCAGACGGTAACGGGTCTCTACTGTATCGGCAAAATGATCAGCAAGCCGCCGGTCCGCTTCCGCGGTGGTAAAAGTAAGGATGGCCAAAGTGGTCAGGCAGATGCTGATGACCGTAAGCAGCAAGGCCAGAGGCCCCAGCTTAATGGGTACCTGTCTCATTTCCATCCCTCCTCATCATATACAGAAGTCTCAAGGTTATAAATGACTTTTTTATCTTTGCTGGCCACAATTTTGGCATACCGAAGAACCTTATCCTTACCGGCAGTTTTTTCGCCTTTCTCCCAGCTTACCTCAATCTTGAGAATTCCATTTGCATCGGGATTTCTGTCTGTGTCATAAAAAGCTTTGATAAAGCCCCTGTTATCATCAGCTGATTCCAGTGACGCATTATGGTTTTGGTTCAGAAGATCCAAGAGTTCCTGGCTGCTTTCTGCTGCCGCAAAAGCCTCCGCAGCATTCTGACAAAGGCATACTGCGCTGGTCTTTTCTTTAGCCTGAACGCTCCTTGAGCGGGCCAGACCGAAGACCTGGGTCAGCACCAGAATAATCCCGACGAAAACAATGATCAGCAACAAAGTTTCCAAATAAAATGATGTGATATGCTCTTTTCTTTTCATGGCTGGCCGCTCCCTTCGCTGCGGAAATGCAGAAGGCAGGTCCCTTCATCGGTCGTAACCCTATACAAGCCATCCTTCTCCTCTTCCACCGTGAAGACCGAGGTTTCCCCGATCAACTGAGCCTTCTCGGGATTCGGGTCTCGCTTCTCCGAGCCATATTCTTCCCAGAGAGCATGATCCTTGCAGAATATACGTAAGGCAAATCCGGATCCGTCCCGGATTACCAGCATTTGCCCATGATCCCAATCGCGGATGAACACAGCTCCCTCCGCATCGTTAGCCCTGGCGACCGCCGTCAGATAGGACAGGGTAGCCCGGGTCTCATTATTGCCGGTCTGACTCTCTACCGTGTTCCGGTAGGTTGATGCTCCAAATACCACCAGCAAGAGAAATCCTACCAGGAACAGAGCCGCGATGCCGATTGTAAATAATCCAATAGATGGAGCTTCTGAACGCTTCATTCTTTATCTCCTCTAAAACACATGTTTTTCTCTGAGTAATGCTGTCGGATGCTCGATTCCGCTGCCCTTCCTCCTTGGCAAGCATGGACGAAATCAGCTCCTATTTTTTCTTCAGATTCACCTGCACCGCCGGAGGCATATTGGAGGCAAAGGCATCATAAGTAATATAGAAATCTCTCCGATTGACCTGGAGACCGTAATTGTCCTCCAGATATTCGAGATTGGGCGGATAAACTCCTTCCACCACATAACACTGTCTGGCACTACGCTCTACAGCATAACGAATGGCTTTTGCGCTCTCGTCCGTCATGCCATCGTCCGGCAGCAGAACCATAACAGCCGTAATCACAAGAATAACGGCAAGGATCAGAAAAATCTTTCCAAATCTGGTGGATCCTTTATCAGAATACATGAAACCG